>JAHDHO010000217.1 GCA_020631275.1 Polaribacter sp.
CAAATTTTTGGGGCGGAAATGAATACCTAAACTTCGACAGTAAATTAATAAGAAACACAAGTTTAAATATTGTAAAAGTATTAAGAGATGACATTTACCATCACTACGTTTATCCTTTTACTTATAATAAATATAGACAATACAGCTACAATCCAGATATTAATGGCCAATTTCTAGTAAGAAATTTAGAAGTAAATAACAGCAATACAGAAGCCGATTATGCTTTGATGCACTTTACATTAGAAGTAGAAGAAATGTTTAAAGAAAAGGAACTTTACATTTATGGCGCTTTTAATAACTTTACTATTTCTGATGAAAACAGAATGTATTTCGACCCAAAAACAAACACCTATAAAGCAAATATTCTAATAAAACAAGGTTTTTATAACTATACGTTTGCATCTGTAGGTAAAGATAACATTCTAAATACCAATGAAATTAACGGTAGTTTTTTTGAAACAGAAAATGAATACACGGTCTTAGTTTATTATAAACCCGTTGGCAGTTTATATGATAGAGTTATTGGCATTGGTAAAGGCTACTTTAATCAAAATAACTAATTTGTGAATTGATTTGTAAAAACAAATCAAAAAAACTACTTTTACTATGTATGATAGAATTAGTAACAAAAGGCATTAAAATTTCTGTAAAAACAAACTACAATGGTTCTAGCTATAGAAACAATAAGGTTTATCATGTTTTTTCTTACACCATATCGATTAAAAACCAAAGTGAAAACACGGTAAAATTAACAGATCGATTTTGGAAAATTTTTGATTCACAAAATCAAACTCAAATTGTTAGCGGAGAAGGTGTTGTTGGACAAACTCCAATTTTAGAACCAAACGATCATTATACCTATAAATCTGGTTGTTTTTTAGAATCTAATATTGGTGCAATGAAAGGTTTTTACACCATGATTAACTTAGAAACCTACGAGCAATTTAAAGTGTTTATTCCAACTTTTCAACTAACAACTACAGCTTTATCAAACTAACTAAAAAAAAGAATAAAATAGCAAAAATTCAAGATCCTGCTTGTTTAAATTGCGGACATCCATTTAGCGGTCACGAAAAATTTTGTCCAGAATGCGGACAAGAAAATAAAGGAGATAAAATAACCTTTGTTAATTTTATTTACGAAATGTTTAATGGCATTTTTAATTTTGATGCCAAATTCTGGAAAACCTTAATTCCGCTACTTACAAACCCAGGTAAAGTTTCTAAAGACTACAAAGAAGGTAAAAGAAGTAGATATTCTAATCCTTTTAGATTTTACATAACAGTTTCTATAATTTCATTTTTAATTTTAGGATTAAAAATAAATTACAAGAAATACCAAGCTTTAGTTAAAGCTGATGTAAAAAAAGAATTAAGTATTAACGAAAAAATAAACAACACAACCAAAATAGATAAAGATTCTATAACTAAAATTGTAGAAAAAGAATTAGATAAATCTATTATTCCGATTTCAAAAAAGCAAAAAAAAGAAATTCTTGAAGACATAGAGAAAGAGGAAAATGACACTATAAAAAAGAAAAAAACAACAAAAAGAAACTTTAGTTTTGGAAATGGAACTAGAATAGAAAAATTTTCGAAATTTCAAAAAAAGCACCCAAAAACAGATGTAAATGATGCGCTAGATTCTCTAAAATATAATAAAAACTTTAAAAATAGGTTTTTATATCAAAGAGTAAAAGTGATGAATAAAGTAATGGACGACAATGATAGTTATGATAAATTTGTTAACGAATCTCTATCTTACACCTCTATTTCTTTATTTATTTTCCTGCCGCTATTTACACTCTTTTTAAAACTATTATATGTTAGAAGAAAATATACATACGTAGACCATTTAATATTTGTGTTTCATACACAAACTGTCTTTTTTATGCTGCTAACAATCGTATACATATTAAGCTTTTTTATAAAGGTAGAAAATGCTTCTATTTTTATACTAATATTTTTAACCTACTTGTTTTTAGCAATGAAAAAGTTTTACATCCAAGGCTACATCAAAACATTCTTTAAATTTCTACTATTGAATTTTGTTTACGTGATTATGGCACTTTTTGGTGTAATTTTAGTTGCTTTAATCTCTTTTGCAATTTATTAATTTACAAAATCTAAATACAACATATTTACAGAAGAACTTTCTTTTTTTACTGAAGTTACACTTACTGTTTCAACAATATCACGTTTCATTTTTAAAGACATATCTGCAGTACCTATAGTTTCATTTTGATGAAATTGAAGAATATTATCCTGTTCAAATTCAGTATTTATAGTTAACCATTTAGAAAACCAAATTTGTCTTTGGGTTTTCATTTCATTGGTATACAATGTTGAAGAAGACCAAATTTTAGGTTCTTGTTTTAATTCTGTAAAATGTTTTTGTTCACCATCCCAAACCAATTCAAAAGTTTTTAAACTGTTTTCCCAATCTACAAGAATCAATGTAAAAGGTTCAATTCCTTCAAAATTAAATTCATTAATAAAAGAAACAGCATTAGCCTCTGTTAATATTTACGATTACACCTCTACTCATCTTATAGGAATCTTTTATGAATTGTAAAACCACCATTTAACAAACAAACCAATCGTATCACTTAAACCAATCCATGTTCCGC
>JAHDHO010000028.1 GCA_020631275.1 Polaribacter sp.
GATTAACTTAATGAACGAGTTAACTAAAATTAAAAGAGTAATGCAAAAAGTTGTTGCAGATGCACCACACGATGTATTACTTGTATTAGACGGTTCTACAGGGCAAAATGCATTTGAACAAGCAAAACAATTTACAAAAGCAACAGAGGTAACTTCTTTAGCCGTAACAAAGTTAGACGGAACAGCAAAAGGAGGAGTTGTTATTGGTATTTCTGATCAGTTTAAAATTCCTGTAAAATATATCGGAGTAGGAGAAGGTATCGAAGATTTACAAGTTTTTAATAAACACGAGTTTGTAGATTCTTTCTTTAAATAGGAAATTACATTTTAATAAAAAACAAAAAGTCTCTAATTTTAGAGACTTTTTTGTTTTTTATTAATTTATAAGAGTGTTTATTTTCTCCCATAAATTATTATCAAAATTAGAAAGCGCAAAATTAGAACTATCTGCTGATGCACCCATTCTAACAATTACAAGTTTTTTACTAGGTACAATATATATTTTTTGATCATTTTTACCGAGTGCACAAAATAAATCATCTGGAGCATTTGGTATTAAAGAACCATTAAACTTAAATTGACTTTGCGGCAATTGGTAACTAGTTTTTCCATTTACCCACCATAAGTATCCGTATGATTTGTTAATGTTTTGTGATGTATTTGTCGCTTTATTAATAAAGTCTTCAGAAACAATTTGTGTGTCATTCCACTTACCATTATTCTGTATTAATAATCCAAAGCGAGCCATACTTCTTGTAGAACTCCAGTAAACATTTAGGTTGTTTAGTTTTACCCAATAACCTGTCATACCTATTTTATCTTTTAAATTGTTTTCAAAATAATTTTCAAAAGTTGTTTTACTGGCAGCAGTAATAACATCTTGCATTTTTAAATACACGTTATGATATGCCCAACGACTATTTGCATCAGCAACATATTTTAAATTGTTAGGAGAAATGGAATCACCCAAACTATCATCTAAGCCAGAAGTCATATTTAATAAATTCTCGCAACAAATTAAATTTTCTTTTTCAATGGGAATGCTCGTCCAGTTTTTATTAAGATAAGTACTAACTTTTTCATCTAAATTTATAAGATTATTGTCTTGAGCTATTCCGGCTACTGTTGCAGTAAGTGTTTTGCCAGCACTTGCCCAATACCAATTAGAGTTTACTGAATGATTATTAAAATAATTTTCTACTACAATTCTGCCATCATAAAGAATTATAAAACCTTTGGTGTTTTTTTCTTCTAAATAATCTAATAAAGGTTGTAGTTCTGCTGTATTCCAATTAAGTTCATTTAAAGAAATAGTATCCCAATTATCAGAATTATTATCAGGAAAATAAGTTTGATTTAAAGAATCGATTTGTTCTTCTAATATATTTTCTGAACTACAAGAAAAAAGTAGAATTCCTATAATAAACCAAATGCTAAGCTTCATATAAAACGTTTGTATTTAAGACTATCAAATTTTAAAATGGTTTAAAATTGTATATTTGAAAATATAGCTTAATTTATGAAAAAACTATTATTTATTTTATCAATCGGTCTATTATTATCTGCATGTGACAAGAATGCAGAAAAACAGCCTAATGTAATTTTTAAAAAATATGATGAGCAAGTTGCGTTAAAAGAGCAGCAAAATCATAAAAATAAAAGAATGCAATTTAAACTGTTTCAGTCTAAATATTTAGATATGAATTCTGTTTTTAAACCATTTGAAAACGATTTATCCACTTTTTCTGATGAAGAATATAATCGCTTAAAACCGTTTATTTTAGAAAAAGACATTCCAACATTACAGCAAAACATAAAAAAGGGTAAGCTTTCTTATGAAAAGCTAACACTTTTTTATTTATATAGAATTAGAAAGTTTGAAAGTGATTCTACTAAGTCATTAAATAGCATCATAAGTCTTAATTCTGATGTATTAAAAGAAGCAAGAGAAAAAGATCAAAATCAAGAGTCCATTTCTGAATTTTCTATGTTTGGTATGCCAATTCTTTTAAAAGATAACATTAATACAAAAGGTATGCCTACAACTGCGGGTGCAATTGCTTTAGCAGAAAATAAAAATACAGAAGATGCATTTATCGTTAAAAAATTAAAAGAAAAAGGAGCTTTAATCTTAGGAAAAGTAAATTTAAGTGAATGGGCTTATTTCTTTTGCTCTGGTTGCCCGTTAGGATATTCCGCTGTTGGTGGTCAAACCTTGAACCCTTATGGTAGAGGTCAATTTGAAACAGGAGGAAGTTCTGCAGGAAGTGGTGTTACAGTAGCCGCAAATTTTGCTGTTGCAGCTGTAGGAACAGAAACTGCGGGTTCTATAACTTCACCATCTAGTTTAAATTCTGTTGTAGGTTTAAAACCAACAATTGGTGTGTTAAGTAGATCAGGTATTGTACCAATTTCTTCAACATTAGATACACCTGGTCCAATGACAAAAAATGTTATTGATAATGCAATTTTTATGAATGCAATGTTAGGTTTTGATAAATTAGATTCTGCTTCTAAAACTGTTGATGAAGATTATTTTCAGAACGGATTTAAAAATAGTTTAGAAGGAAGAAAATTAGGTGTAATTAAAGGACTTTTATCAGATTCAATATATGCTTTAACTATAGAAAAATTAAGAAAAGTTGGTGTAGAAATTGAAGAAATTACTCCGCCAGAAATTTCATTTGATGGATTTACAACACTGTTAAATATAGATATGAAAGTAGATTTACCTAAGTATTTATCTATAAATGCAGATAAAAATATAATACATAAATCAGTAAAAGATGTTACTCTTTTTAATTTACAAGATAGTTTAATTAGAGCGCCTTATGGACAGCAGTTATTTGACGGTATTGTTAAAGATCAAACAACTTTAAGTGAATTATCAAAAATAAAAAAGCAATTAAATAATGAAGGTATTAAATATTTAAATGCATTAAAAGAGCAAAATTTAGACGCAATTTTATCTATTAACAACTATCATTCTGGTATTGCTGCAGTTGCTAAATACCCTACACTTACAGTACCTATGGGATATAAAGATAGTGGTGAACCAATAAGTTTAACCTTTATAGGCGTTCCTTTTTCAGAAAGAAAGCTTTTAGAAATTGGTTATGCATTTGAACAATTAACAAAAGTTAGAAAAATGCCTAAAAACTATCAATAGAAAGAATACCAATCATTTAAAAAGTACTATTTTTGCACTCGTTTTTATTTTTAAGTAAATAAAACAATTATAAATAAGATTTAAAGTTTTAAGTAAATAATACTTAGGCTAAAAGCTAGAAATATGCGTACAAAAACCATCAAAAAAAATAAGATTAATGTTGTTACTTTAGGTTGTTCTAAAAATGTTTACGATAGTGAAGTTTTAATGGGACAATTAAAAGCAAACGGAAAAGATGTTGTTCATGAAGATCCGGAAGATGATGGAAACATTGTTGTAATAAACACATGTGGTTTTATTGGTAAAGCAAAAGAAGAAAGTGTTGATACTATTTTGCATTATGCTAAAAGAAAAGAAGCCGGTGAAATAGATAAAGTCTTTGTTTCTGGATGTTTAAGTGAAAGATATAAACCAGATTTAGAAAATGAAATTCCGAATGTAGATCAATATTTTGGTACGCATGATTTACCAAACCTTTTAAAGGTTTTAGAAGCAGATTATAAGCACGAACTTATTGGTGAGCGTTTAACTACAACTCCTAAACATTATGCTTATTTAAAAATTGCAGAAGGTTGCGATAGACCATGTTCTTTTTGCGCGATTCCGTTAATGCGTGGTAAACATAAATCTACGCCAATAGAAGATATTGTTATAGAAGCTACAAAATTAGCCGAAAAAGGAATTAAAGAAATCATGCTAATAGCACAAGATTTAACTTATTATGGCTTAGATATCTATAAAAAAAGAGCTTTAGCAGAATTGTTAGAAGCTTTGGTAAAAGTAGACGGTATCGAGTGGATTCGTTTGCATTATGCTTTTCCTACAGGTTTTCCGATGGATGTTTTAGATGTAATGAAACGTGAACCTAAAGTTTGTAATTATTTAGATATTCCTTTACAACACATTAATACAGAGTTGTTAAAATCGATGAAAAGAGGAACAACTCATGAAAAAACTACGTCTTTAATTCATAAATTTAGAGAGGCGGTACCAGAAATGGCAATAAGAACAACTTTAATTGTTGGGTATCCTGGTGAAACTGAAGAAATGTTTCAAGAGTTAAAAGATTGGGTAGAAGAAATGCGTTTCGAGCGTTTAGGTGCTTTTGAATACTCTCATGAAGAAAATACAGGTGCGTATGTATTAGAAGATGATGTGCCTGCTGATGTTAAATTTCAAAGAGTAAATGAAATAATGGAAGTTCAATCTCAGATTTCATGGGAATTGAATCAGCAAAAAATAGGAAAAACGTTTAGATGTTTATTTGATAGAAAAGACGGTGAGTATTTCTACGGAAGAACAGAATTTGATTCTCCTGACGTTGATAATGATGTAATTGTTGATGCAAAAGAACATTATATTAAAATAGGAGAATTTATTGATATAAAAATTCATGATGCAGGTGATTATGATTTATATGGTACACCAGTAAACAAAATAGAAAAACCTGTTCCTTTAAACCAAAAAAGGAAATAATTACATAATAAAAAAGGTCTTCAAAATATTTGAAGACCTTTTTTGTTTGCAAAAGTTGTTATTTTTTTAAGATTTTAAGAGAATAATCTAAATTATCAACTTTAATAAAATATACACCTTTACTTAAATTGTCAACAGAGAATTCTGAAGTTGCATTAAAGTTTCCTTTAAACTGCTTCACTTTTCTGCCTTGTAAGTTATAGATTTCTACCTTTTTAGTATCAGAATTTATTCTAAAATTATTGTAAGTAGGATTTGGGTAAGCAACAATTTTATTATTTAAAAAAATATCTTCTGTAGAGAGCGCTGCTGGCATATTACCATATACTTTAAATTCTCCTGGCGCTAAAGTAATTGTGCTATTAACGTTTACAACGGTTTTTGTGGCATTATCATTTAAAAGATCATACCAAGTACCAGAAGTTTGAAAAGAAGGGCTTATGTTCTGTGTTGTAACACCAAAATTACCAACAATTGTTACATATTGCATTTCTGATGAAGAAGTGTCTGTAAGTTGAATTTTCTTTAAACCATTAGAATTGGCAACATCTAATGTAAAGTTAGAAGTTTCAAAAATATCATATTTTAATTTTAATTGAATTAGTTTAGAATACGTGTTGTATACATCTTTTCTATCTTCAATATCAAAATAATTCCATAAAATTGGTTTATTACCAACTCTACCATTTTGGTTGATAGAAATATCATAACCTAATTCGCCAAATTGCCAAATCATTTTTGGTCCCGGAATAGTAAAGTAAAAAGCACCAGCTAATTCAACTCTATCAAGAGCAGTTGCTAGATTTTTCACACTATAATTACCGCTAGAATTACCAAACTGAAGATTTTTATACATCAATCTTTCTTCATCATGGCTTTCCATATAACTTACGTTCGCTGGCACAGAAAAACCTCTTTCTTTATAAGAAACCCAAGATATATCAGATTTTCCATTAGAATTAAAACCTAAAGTTCCTTCACTATAATTTCCATTATGATTTCCCCAAACCATAATTCCTTTGCCTTCATTTAATCTATAATTTACCCATTCTTTTTCTTCTTCATTTTTACCTAAATGTTCGAAAATAATATAAAAGTTAGGATCTTTTTCCCATTGATAATCTGCATATTCTTTTAAAACATCAACTCTGTCTTGTTGGTAATTACTGGTACAAGATTCATCATTTGCTGTACAATTTTGAGTAAAACCTTTTGTTAAATCCCATCTAAAACCATCAATTTTATATTCATCAATCCAATATTGAGTAGTTCTTTTAACATAATCTTTTACAGCTTGTTTACTGTGATTATAGTCGTTAAAAACACTAAAAGAATGTTTAGCCGTTGCGTTAAAAAACGGACTGTTTGCTGCTGCTTGTCCACCAAAACCACCATTATCTGTATTGTACATTCTATAATACGGATTTTGACCAGAAGCATGATTGTAAACAACATCTAAAATTACTGCAATTCCTCTTCTGTGACATTCATCGATTAATAATTTAAACGAATTTTTATTACCGTAATATTTGTCTAATGCCATATGAAATGAAGTATTGTAACCCCAAGATTCATTACCATCAAATTCACTTACAGGCATAAATTCTATTGCATTTACACCTAAATCTTGTAAATAATCTAATCTTGCTTTTACTGCATCAAAACTATGTAAAGCATCAAAATCTCTAATTAATAATTCGTAAATGACTAGATCTGTTTTCTTTGGCTTTGTAAAATTTGTTGTTTGCCAAACAAAATCTGCATCGCCAGTTCTTAATAAAGTTACAACGTTTGATGTTTTTCCTGATGGATAAGCAGGTAAATCTGGATATGTAACATTATCAATATAAGTATCGTTATTTTCTGATAAAATAGTTGTAGAATAAGGATCTGCAACTCTTAACTCACCATCAACTAGATATTGATAAGTGTAATTTTGTTGAGGTGTTAAATTTGTTAATTCTATCCAGAATCTATCCTTCGAGCTATCTTTTTTTAATAAATAATTATTGTCAATACTCCAGTTATTAAAATCTCCTAAAACGTGAATAAATTCTTTTAAAGGAGCATAAAATACTAACGTTGCTTTTGTATTGTCTGTAGAGTTTAAATTGATACCATCTTTTAAACCAATTGGTAAACTAGCTTCTGTAACAGTTGGTTTTACAATGGCAGAAAATTCGTTTGTAATTGTTGTTCCGTTATTTGTAGTTTCTAAAACAAAATCTGTGTTTTCTGTAACCGTTGCAGAAAAATTATAATCTGTAATATTAGATTGTTGGTCAATAGAAGTACCGTTCGCTTTTAAATTAAAGCTTGATGTTAATCCTGCAGTTGCAGAAATAGAAAGTTGATCTCCAGAATTTAGAATTGAAGTTTTTTTGATAGGAGCATTTAAAGTCACCTGAAATTTACCAACTTCAAAAATTTTATCTTGAGTTTTCTTGTCTCCGTCACCGTTTTTTGCTTTCACTAACATTCCTATTCTTCCTATTTCAGTTCTATTATAAAATGTAGTAGGAGTAAAGGTTATAGCGTAAGTTGTATTATTAATTTTGGTCATTTTTTGAGCTTCACTAGAATTGGTCCAACTACCATTGTTTGGTGAATCTATTTCATTAGCGTCATTTAAATCATAAGACCAAGACCATAAATATACATCTGTAACTCCCCAAGTAGCAGGGTTAATGTTATTTACAGTTATTGTTATTTCATCCGTAGCATCAAAAGAAGCTGGCGAAACAGCATAATTTACATTTTGTTGTTGTGCCAAACTTATTATAGAGCATAATAAAAAAAGAAAAGAGGTAATTTTTTTCATATAATTAATTGTAAAATATAAAGGCTATTCGGTTAAGAATAGCCTCTATAAAGATTATTATTTTTATTGAACTGTTACTGTTCCTTTATTATAATCTACAGTAATTTTATAAGTTCCGTCTCCAGGAGATTTTACATTACTTTCGTTATCTCTAACTAGCATACCTGCATAAGTTCCGCTTTCTCCCCAATCATTGTCCCAAGAACCTTGTACTGGTAAAAATTTAAATTCATCTGTTGCAGTTAAGGTTTGTGTAATTTCAAAAACTCCGTCTTCTAATTTTGTAAAAGCAGGTGCAGATGCATTGTCCCAACCGTTAGGAGAACCTACTAAATATAAGTTTGTAGGAACTTCAACTAAACTATAAGATAAATCATTAAAGTCTACAGTAACCATAAATGTACCAGCGGCAGCAACTTTAATGTTGTTTTCGCCTTCTTGTATAATTTTACCAGGATTATTTGGGTCTTCACCATAATCTCCACCCCAATCACCAGAAACAGGAATCATTTTAAATTCATCACCTTCAGAAAAAGTTTGCATTCTTGTAAATACACCATTTCCAGAAGTATTAAATTGTTGAGTAACATCAGCATTGTTCCAACCATTATGTGCACCAACCATAGATAAAGTATCTATGTTTGATAATTTAAAACTTAAAGTATTAAAATCTACAATTACTAAATAAGTTCCTGCAGTTTCAACTTTAATGTTGTTTTCTCCTTCTTGTACAATTTTACCAGGATTGTTTGGGTCTTCACCATAATCACCATCCCAAGCTCCTGAAACAGGAATCATTTTGAACTCATCATTTGCAGAAAAAGTTTGAACTCTAGAGAAAACACCATTACCATCATTATAAAATTGTTGTGTTGCATCAGCATTGCTCCATCCATTATGCGCACCAACCATAAATAAATTATCTGGTATTGCTGCTTTAAATGCAGTTAGTGAAAGCGTAATTAATTCTGATGTTCTATTTAAATCTCCACCAGCTGTTTTTGCAACTGCAATTAATCTAAAGTCAAAATCTGTTGCTTCATCTGCTTTTCCTCCAGCAGCAATTACTAAATCATTTAAATTATCATGAGAAATTTCGAATGTATTAGTATCTGAAGAACCGATTAATGTCGCAGCAGCAAAGTCATTTCCTGCTAAATCCATTTCTACATTATATGATACGTCTACTGTACTGCTTTCTGTAATTTCTGGATCTTCCCAAGTTAAAGTTAATGCAATATCATCTGGATTTGTGTCTGTTATTACTACAGCAAAACCATTAGCAGGAGTTTTAAAAACCGGCGGAGTAACTACAAACTTAGATACTTGAAATAAGATTGTATTTGAAACTGAAGAACCAGTATTTAATCTCATGTAAACGCCCGTTTCTTCATAAGACTTAATGTTTGCATCACTTAAAACCTCGTTTAGTTCTGCAACCGTCATAGAAAAGTTTTTATTTTCTGTAGAACCTAATATTACAGGTGCACTAAACTCTGCGTCTAAAGACATTTCTACGTTATAAGTTGCTCCTGTGTTTATATCATCATTCCAGGTAATTGTAAACGCTGGGTTATCTGGTAAAGCAAAGTTTAGAAAAATATTGCTAATTCCAGGAGATTTTAAAACAAACTCAGCTTCTGGGCTTGTTATTGTTAAACTCTCATTTGCATCACAAGCACCTAAAATAAGTGTTAATGATAAAAATAAGTAGCTTAGTTTTTTTATATATGTATTCATTATATCGCTGTTATAAGTTATTTTGAAATTATAAATTCAAAGGAATTAAGATGTAACGACCTGTTAAGTCATTAAACCAAACATCATATTCATCTTCTACAACAACCGGAATTGCACCACCACCAGCGGTAGCTGTTCCAGAGAAAGAAGTAGAATTACCCCACTTAGAACCAGCATCTGTAACAAACTCAACATTTCCTGGATTTAATTTTACGTTTGAAGCTGTCCAAATATGTCCATCAAAATCTAACGGAGTTAAGGCTACATTTGCAGTACTTGTTCCTTGTAATGATAAACTTGCAGGACTTGTAATTCCTGTTTCATCAAAAGGTTCAAAAGAAAAAGTGTTACTAGCAAAGTTTATTTTAAAAGTATAATAACCTGCTGTAATTCCGCTTGCACCAGCAGTAGGAAATCTCTCTGGATCTGAACCTGTACCATCATTTACACCAACAGAAGAACCATCATCTGTACCGTATTGAGGTGTCCATAATCCTTTTGTTGCTAAAACTTTAAAATGTCCGTTATCTGCAAAGAAACCAGTGTAATAATATGTATTACTATCTGTGGCATCTCTAAATAAAGCAGGATTGTTATTGTTGTTGTTCCAACCTGGTGCGGTAGCATCACCTACTATATAAAAATCGTTAAAAACGTAATTAAAGAAAGGATACACTTCTAAAGTTATCGTGTTTGAAGGAGTTTTTACACCATTTTGAGTTCCTAAAGAAGAAACTATTCTAACATATAAATCTTTCCATTCGAAAGGGTTTAAACCTGCATTACCTGCGGCTGCATTTACTTCGTTTACAGATAAAGTTACCGAGTTTAAACCTGTAACTACAGTAGCAATTGCTGGAGCTGTAAACTCTTCATCTTTAGAAAACTCTACGGTATAATTTACTGCAGCTTGTTGTCCGTAATCTGCTTTATCCCAATTAAGGGTTAAAGCAGGATTATTTGTATTTACAGCATCTAACTCTAATTTAGAGAAACTTAATTCTGATAAATTAGCTGCTGTAGGTGTTGATATTTCGAATAATTCAGAACTATCATCACAAGCATTGAATACTAATAGTAGCATTCCTATGATTGCAAATACTGAAAATCTTTTTATATTTTTCATTATTAAATGTTTTAGTTTTTAGTAACCTAAGTTTTGTTTTAAGTTTGGACTTGTTGCTAAACTTGCTGAAGGAATAGGGTACAAGTCTAAATGATTTGGTAATGAAATACCATTTGTACCGTTACCTTTCCATGTCCAATTGTAAGAACCACCAGTAAACTTACCGAATCTAATTAAATCTTGTCTTCTATGAGCTTCTAAGTGTAATTCTCTTGCTCTTTCATCTAAAATGAAATCTAAATCAAACTCTGCCGAAGTAATTGTTTCGGGGTTGTTAGCTCTAACTCTTAAATTATTTACATAAGCAAGTGCATTTACTTCTGATGTATTCGCAGCTCCTCTTAAATGTGCTTCTGCATACATTAAATATACATCTGCTAATCTAAATAAAGGAAAATCTGTGTCAACAAAAGTTTGATCTGAACCAAAACCTCCAGTAGATTTTGCGTTAGAATATTTCTCGATTACATAACCTTGATCTTTATTAGAAATATCTAAAATATCGATACTTCTAGAACCAGAAATAATGTTATTTCTTGTGTCTTGTAAGAAAACACCACCATCAAATAATTGTACAAATTGTTTTCTTAATCTAATTGCGCCTCCCCAGCCACCAGCGCCAACACCTAATGCTGCACCGTTAGCTTCTAAACTTCCTACAGAACCATTTACTAAAACAGTTGTTGGTCCGTAATTTTGAACAATTGTACCATCTGAAACTAAAGGAAAAATAATTTCATTTGTTGCAGCATTTGTATCGTTGTCTGCAGTAAAGTTTAATAAATAATCTGGAGCTAAAGAATAACCAGCACCAATTATCTTGTTAAGCTCTATAACACACTCGTCATATTTTGCTTCTCCAATATATACTTCTGCATTTAAATACAATTTGGCTAATATCATTGCAGCTACAGCTTTATCTGCTCTACCATGTTCGTTAGTTTTAGCATCTAATAAATCTGCTTCTATAGTTTTTAATTCTGCTTCTACATAAGTAAAAAGCTCTGCTCTATTAGCTGCTTTAGGTATAGAGTTAACTTGGTCTTCTTCTGTTACAAAATTTGCTTGACCAAATAAATCTATTAAATAGTAATAAGCCATTGCTCTTAATAATCTAGCTTCTGCTCTGTAAGTAGTAATATTTGCTCTTACAGCTGTAGATACGTTTCTACTATCTAATTTTTCTGAAGTTGTTTCTCTTAAAAAATTATTAGCAAATGCAATTGTTGCATGCGTTCTACTAAACATTCCTAAAATTAAAGGATTTTGATCTGTCCAGTTATTTCTTTGAATTCCTGCAACACCTCCATCATTTTCATAAGACCAAATAATTTGGTCTGCAGCTAATGTTTGTAAGTATAAAAGTGTTCTGCCAAATTGACTCGTACCCGCATCTAGACCAATTATATTAGAAGATTCTGGACCATTAATACCTGTTAAAGATAAGTTTGCATATACACCGGCTAATAATTCTTTGTAAGCAGTTTCATTAGCAAAAAAGTCTTCTCCTAATAATGTTTGATCATCTTGCGGAGTAATATCTAAATCTTTAGTACATGATGTAAATGAAACGAAAAATATCGTTACCAACATCATTACTTTATATGTTGTTAAATTTGTTTTCATAATTAATTTGATTAAAATTTAATATTAGCTCCTAATAAGAAAGTTCTAGATCTTGGAAAGTTTAAATTATCTATACCATTGTTAAAAATTTCTGGATCTAAACCAGAGTAATTTGTAACTGTAAAGACATTTTGAACACCTGCCCATAAACGAATGCTGTTTCCAGAGAACTTTTTAATTAATGGATTGATTGTGTACCCGAAAGTAATATTATCCATTTTTAAGAAAGAAGCGTTTTCTAGATAAATATCAGAAGAAATTACATCTGCTGTATTTCTAAAATTATAATCTAAAACAGAAGTAGGAATATTACCTAATACTTGCTGATCTTGTAATAAAGCATATTGTGCAGTAGAAGAGTTTACGTTGTTGTATGCGTAATTACCAATACTTGCTCTTAAGTTAAAAGATAAATCGAAGTTTTTGTAGTTAAAGTTAGATTGAAACCCTAGAGTTACATCTGCAAGACCATTGTCTTTAATGTATCTATCATCGGCGTTTACAATTCCATCTCCAGTTAAATCTGCATACGCACCTTCAATAGGAGCACCGTTTGCATCATATAATTGTTTATAAACGTAAAATGAATTAGGAGCAAAACCTTCTCTTTGAACTTGAATTGTAGCACCAGTACCACCAGCAATAGAACCTACATTTAAATCTCTACCTAACGGAATAGAAGTAATTTCTCTATCGATATAAGTTGCATTAAAATTTAAGTTCCAATCAATGTCATCGGTTTTAATTACATCAGAATTTAAAGAGAATTCTACACCTTGTATCTGTAATTCACCAATGTTTCTTGTAATGTTATTGGTAAAGTTTGTTCCATCTGCAATAGGAGTATCAAATAATAAATCGTTTGAGTTTTTTTGAAAAACGCCTAACGTACCAGAAACCTTATTGTCAAATAAACCATAATCTAAACCAAACTCTAACGTTGTAGTTTCTTCCCATTTAATATCTGGATTAAATGGTTGTGGTATTGTAGATTGAATTGCATTACCATCAAATAAAAATTGCGAGTTACTATTACCAAAACGGTAAGTAGTTAAGTAAATCTCTGGGTTGCTAATATCTTGCTGACCAGTAATACCATAACTTGCTCTTAACTTTAAGTTAGAAATTACATCAGAATCTTTTAAGAAATCTTCGTCACTAATTCTCCAGGCTGCAGCAACTGCTGGGAAATTACCCCATCTGTTTTCTGAACTAAATTTAGAAGTACCATCTCTTCTGTAAGATAGTGTAAGTAAATATTTTTCTAAAAATGTAAAGTTTGCTCTACCGAAAAAACCAATTAATACTTCTGGTGTATTTACGTATGTATCTCTACTACTATTAGGGTCGTTTAAGTTACCACTGTTAAAACCGTCTCCAGTAAATTCTTGGTAAGAATAACCTGCAGTAATATCAGCTTTTATGTTATTAAACTCTTTTGTATAATTAAAATAAGAATCTAATAATTCATTATGTCTATTTTGGTTTCCATAAGAATTATTACCAACTACTACTGTGTTAAAACTTCTTGGTCCTAAAACAGATCCGTTAGAAATGTAGCTTCCTTCTGTTCTGTCAAAACCAACGTTTACAACAAATTTTAGTTCTGGTAAAAAATGGAATTTATAGTCTAAATTTAAATTACCATATTGTCTAAAAGATTTACCTGTGTTGTTGTTTTGTAATAAGCTGGCAACTGGGTTTGTACCTCCATTTGCTAATACAAAATCAGAACTACCGCCTGTATAATGTTGATAAAATCCACCGTAAGGTCCTGCGGCTCTTACAGGTTGTGTTGGGTCATATCTTAATGCAGCTCCAATACCACCTGCAGCAAATCTACTGTTTGTAAACGCTCTGTTGTAGTTTAAAGAAACTTTTAAATGATCTTCAAAGAAAGAAGGATTCATAGCTAAAGAAACGTTTGCTCTATCAAACTCAGATGTAATAATACCACCTTGTTGCTCAGAAAATCCAACAGACAATCTTGTAGGAATTTTATTAAAAAGAGATCCTTTAGCAGTAATGTTATGTTGTGTAGAAACTGTGTTTTGTAAAACTTCATTTTGCCAATTTGTGTTGGCATTACCTAATAAACTAGTATCTAGAGTTGTACCAGAAATTGGTTGAGAATTAACAAGGTTTCTAAATTCGTCTGCAGAAAATACATTAATTCTATCTAAAACCTCACCAGCACTATATTGGTAATCATAATCTAAAGAAAAAACACTTTTTCCTTTTTTAGTTACAATAATAATTACACCATTAGAAGCTCTAGAACCATAAATTGCAGTTGCAGAAGCATCTTTAAGTACAGAAAAAGATTCGATGTCTGCCGGATTAATACTAGAAAGGATTCCTCTACTACCAGCAGTACCGTTATTAGTAACTGGTAAACCATCAATAACTATTAAAGGTGCGTTTGATGCACTTAAAGAAGAACCACCACGAATGGTAATCTCAGATCCAGAACCAGGAGCACCACTTGTAGTAATATTTACACCGGCAACTCTACCATTTAATAAGTTTTCTGGAGTTACAATATTTCCTTTAGTAAATTCTTTTGCAGTAATAGCTTCTACAGAGCCAGTAGCATCTTTAATTGTAGTGGTACCATAACCAACAACAATAATTTCATCTAATTGTTCAGAAGATTCTGTTAGTTCAACAGTTAAGTTTACTTCCGTTCCAATAGTAATTTCTTTATCGGCATAACCTAAATATCTAAAAACAAGAATAGCTCCTGTAGTTACTTTGTCTAGTTTAAAGTTTCCGTTAAAGTCGGTTTCTGTTCCTTTAGTAGTACCTTTTACTACCACACTTACACCTGGTAAAGGATCACCCGATGTTTTTTCTTTTACGATACCTTTTACAGTTTGTTGCGCAAACATTGTAAAAGAAGTACTTAAAAGAATACCAAATAACAATAATTTAAAGTTTTTCATGTATAATTTGTTAAATAATAACTATATTTTGAATTTGTTATTAACAATAAATTTACATTCCACTCTGTAAATATAGAAGTTAGATTCGCAAATACAATATTTTAAAAGTTACGAAATCGGTTTCGTGTTGACAACTTTACTTAAAATATCATTAAATTATTAAAAAAGACTATTAAAAATTGCATTTTTGTAAAATATGAAGCAAAAAGTTACCATAAAAACAATAGCTAAAGAATTAGGGGTTTCTACTTCAACCGTTTCTAAAGCGTTAAAAGACAGCCACGAAATTAGTAAAGAAACAAAAGAAAAAATTCAAGCTTATGCAGATCTCTACAATTATAAGCCTAATAATTTAGCATTACAATTAAGAAATCAAAAGACAAAACTTATAGGCGTTATACTTCCTAAAATAGTACATCACTTTTTCTCTACTATTATTAAAGGTATAGAAGAAGGTGCGCATAAAAAAGGTTATAGGATTATGGTTTGTTTTTCTGATGAATCTCACACTAAAGAAGTAGAAAACTTAAAAGTATTATCTAACGGTAGTGTAGATGGTTTAATTGTATCAATAGCTAATGAAACTCTTGCAAATAAAGAATTTAAGCATTTTCAAGATTTGGTTTCAGAAGAAATACCTTTAGTGTTATTAGATAGAGTAGTAGATGATATTAAGTGTGATAAAGTAGTTGTAGACGATTTTGGAGCTGGCTATAAAGCAACAAAGCATCTATTAAATACAGGTTGTAAAAGAGTAGCAATTATTACAACGCCAGAATACGTTAATGTAGGTACACTAAGAAGAAAAGGATATGAAAAAGCACTTTTAGAAAGAAAAATAGCAATAGACAAGAACTTAATTATTGAGATTGATGAGAATGAAAACATCAAAGAACAAATAAGACCTGTTTTTGATCATAATATTGATGCAATTTTTGCAGTAAATGAAATTTATGCAGCAAAATCTATAAGAATTGCTAAAGAAAAGAGTATTCGAATACCAGAAGAATTGTCTGTAACCGGTTTTACAGACGGTCTAATTTCAGAATATTCTACACCTTCTATTACTACTATTGCTCAACACGGTTTAACAATGGGAAAGCAAGCAGTAGAGGCACTTATTAATAGAATAGAAAATGAAAGCGAAAAATATAGTCCTAAAACTATTGTAATTTCTAGCGATTTGAAACTAAGAGAATCTACGAAACCGTCGTCGTAGATTTGTAAAGTTTTTTTTATCAAATTGATAATTTAAGCTTATTTTTGTTGCATTATTACGATTTATCAATAAATTACATTCCACACATGATAATAATTGATAAGTCTAACATGCTTATCGTAATATTAATTTTATAGTATAACGATAATGAACAAAAAGAAATTAAGTTTCTTGCAAATCTGGAACATGAGTTTTGGGTTTCTTGGAATTCAATTTGGAATGGCCTTAACGGGTGGTTTCATGTCTCGAATATTTCAAACACTTGGTGCAGAGATAGATGATATACCCATTCTCTGGGTTGCAGCTCCGTTAACAGGTTTAATTGTGCAACCAATTATTGGTTACATGAGCGATAGAACATGGAGCCCTAAATGGGGTAGAAGAAGGCCTTATTTTTTAATTGGTGCTATACTAAGTTCGTTGGCGTTAATTATAATGCCACATTCTCCTACTTTATGGGTTGCAGCTGGTTTTTTATGGATTTTAGATGCTTCTATTAACATTTCTATGGAGCCTTTTAGGGCTTTAGTTGCAGATAAATTACCAAGCTCTCAAAGATCTTATGGTTTTGTAATTCAAACACTTATTATTGGTGTTGGTACTTGGGTTGCTAGTAGTTTGCCTTGGATGGTTTCTCAATTAGGAGTAAGCGATTCTGCGGCTTCTGGTATTGTGCCAATGTCTGTTAAGGTTGCTTTTACAATTGGTGCAGTAGTATTTTTATTAAGTATTTTATATACAGTTTTTACTACAAAAGAGTATCCGCCAGAAGACATGCAAGCTTTTGAAGAGGAAAAGTCACAAAAGAATAGATTTGTTGCTGATATTTTAGAAAATATTGGAAACATGCCTACAATTATGAAAAAGTTAGGTGTAGTTCAGTTTTTTAGTTGGTTTGCTTTTTTCACTATGTGGTCTATGGCAAATCCTGCTTTAACAGAACATGTTTTTAAAACACCTGCACCTGTAGAAAAAGAGTACGTAATGTCTAATCCAGAGCAAAAAGCTGCTTTTGACGTTGAAAATACTGCTTTTCAGAAATCTTCTAACGAGGTAGGTTCTTATATGGGTATTTACGGATTGTCTTCTATGGCATTTGCTTTAATTCTTGTATTATATACTAGAAAAAGAAGAATCAATAGAAAATATATACATATGGGTTCTCTTATTTTAGGAGGAATAGGTTTTATTCTAATGTATTTTATTCCTTCACCAGAGTATTTAGCAGTTTCATTTATTCTTATCGGTTTTGCTTGGGGTAGTATTTTATCTATGCCTTACGCAATGTTATCTAGTGCCGTAAATCCTAACAAAATGGGTGTCTTTATGGGTATTTTTAACATGTTTATAGTAATGCCGCAAATAATTGCAGCTTTAGGAGGTATCAACTTTGTATCTAATTTAATAGGAGAAGAAACTATTAATGCTATGATTGTAGCAGGTTTAAGTTTAATTATTGCAGGACTTAGTAATTTTTTAATTACAGAAAAAAATGCAATTACATATCAAGAGAACAATTAAAAAATGAATAAGAAAGGATTTATTTTCGATTTGGATGGTGTTATAGTAGACACTGCCAAATATCACTACTTAGCTTGGAAAAAACTAGCTAACCAATTAGGTTTTGAATTTACTGAAGAACAAAACGAATTATTTAAAGGCGTTAGTAGAAAACGTTGTTTAGAAATTCTTTTAGAAATAGGAAATAGAGAAGCAACTAAAGAAGAGTTTGATACTTGGATGATAGACAAGAATGTAGATTATTTAGAGTATATAAAAAATATGGATGCATCAGAAATATTACCAGATGTACCTAAGATTTTACAATTTTTAAAAGAAAATAATGTTCCGATTGCTTTAGGTTCTGCAAGTAAAAATGCACAACCAATTTTAGAAAAAGTTGGTTTATTACATTATTTCGATACAATTGTAGACGGTAACAATGTTACAAAGGCAAAACCAGATCCAGAAGTGTTTCTTTTGGCGGCAAAGCAATTAAATGTTTTGCCAGAAAATTGTGTTGTTTTTGAAGACGCTGTTGCTGGTGTAGAAGCTGCAAACGCAGCAAATATGGTAAGTATTGGTATTGGAGACAATAAAGTCTTAACAGAAGCCCAATTTAATTTTGTAGACTTCACAGAAATTAATACCGATTTTATTAAAGAGTTATTAGAAAAATAAGAAAGGAGAAGATAGAAATAAGAAAATTTTATTTTTTCTCTATTCTTTTCTCTTAAAAGAAAAAAAAATGAATCAAGATTATATACAACCAAATGAATGGTCTATTCTAGAAGAAGGATTTGACGCTCAAAAGGTAAAATCTTCAGAAAGTTTGTTTAGCATTGGTAACGGTGCCATGGGACAAAGAGCTAATTTTGAAGAAGAATATACAGGAAGTACATTTCAAGGAAGTTATATTGCAGGTGTTTACTATCCTGATAAAACCAGAGTTGGTTGGTGGAAAAACGGATATCCAGAATATTTTGCAAAAGTTTTAAACGCACCAAATTGGATTGGTATAAACGTTCTTGTAAATAACGAGAAATTAGATTTGCATACGTGTAAAGAAGTTTCAAAATTTAAAAGAGAACTAAACATGAAAGAGGGTTGGTTGTCTAGAAGTTTTGAAGCAGTTTTACAAAACGATGTAAAAATTAAAGTAGATACAAAACGTTTTCTAAGCTTAGAGTTAGATGAAGTTGGAGCAATAAGTTATAGTGTAACACCAATAAATACGGATGCAAAAATTACTTTTACACCTTATTTAGATGCAGGTATTACAAATGAAGATACCAATTGGGATGATCAATTTTGGGATGTTTTAAAAGTTTCTCAAAATAATCAGCAATCTTTTGTAGAGGCTAGAACCATGAAAACGCATTTTTATACATGCACATTTATGCAGTCTCGTTTGTTTGTAAATAGCAATAAGGTTTCTGCAGATTGTGAAAATGCAAAAACAGATAAAACAGCTTCTTGTAGCTATACACAAGAGGTAAAACAGAATGAAACGTATACAATTCATAAATTTGGTGGTTATGTTGTAGACAGAAATCATAAAAAAGAAGCTTTATTAAGTGCCGCTAAAGAAGCACTAGATAAAGCCGTAAGTTTTGGTTTTGATGCATTGTTAGAAATGCAAATTCAGTCTTGGGCACAAATCTGGAAAATGTCTGATATTACCATTGAAGGTGATGTAAAAGCACAACAAGGAATTCGTTTTAATATTTTTCAATTAAACCAAACGTATTTAGGTACAGACGCTTCTTTAAATATTGGACCTAAAGGATTTACTGGAGAAAAATATGGAGGAAGTACGTATTGGGATACCGAAGCATATTGTATTCCTTTTTACATGGCAACTAAAGATCAATCTGTAGCAAGAACTTTGCTAGAATATAGATATGAGCATTTAGAAAAAGCTATTGAAAATGCAGCTAAATTAGGTTTTAAAAACGGAGCAGCATTGTACCCAATGGTAACAATGAACGGAGAAGAATGCCATAATGAATGGGAAATTACCTTCGAAGAAATTCATAGAAATGGTGCCATTGCATTTGCTATTTTTAATTACTTCCGTTTTACGGAAGATTACTCTTACATTCCAGAAAAAGGATTGGAAGTTTTAATAGGAATTGCACGTTTTTGGCATCAAAGAGTAAATTTCTCTGCAGATAAAGAAAAGTTTGTAATGTTAGGTGTAACTGGTCCTAATGAATATGAAAACAACATTAACAATAATTTTTATACAAATTATATTGCAAAATGGTGTATTGAGTATGCTTTAGAAAATATTGATATTGTTAAAAATGATCATATTTCAGATTACATCAGAATTAAAGAAAAAGTAAACTTTACGGAAGAAGAATTAGCTTCTTGGAAAAATGTTGCAGACAACATGTATTTTCCTTTTTCAGAAAAGCATAATGTGTACTTGCAACAAGATGGATTCTTAGATAAAGAATTAATTACTGTTGCAGATTTAGATAAAAGTCAAAGACCAATTAACCAAAAATGGAGTTGGGATAGAATTTTACGTTCTCCGTATATAAAGCAAGCCGATACTTTACAAGGTTTTTATATGTTCGAAGATCAATTTTCTACGGAAGAATTAGAGCGTCATTTCGATTTTTACGAGCCATTTACAGTTCATGAAAGTTCTTTATCACCTTGTGTACACAGTATTCAGGCTGCAAAATTAGGTAGAATGGAACAGGCTTACGAATTTTACTTAAGAACCTCTAGATTAGATTTAGATGATTACAATCACGAAGTAGAAGAAGGTTTACACATTACTTCTATGGCGGGTACTTGGATGAGTATTGTAGAAGGTTTTGGTGGAATGAGAATTGTAAATAATACACTTTCGTTTACACCTAGAATTCCAGAAGGATGGAAATCTTACTCTTTTAAAGTAAACTTTAGAAATCAAGTAATTACAGTTAATGTTTCTCAAGACGGAACAAGTTTTGAGTTAAACGGAAAACAAGAAATAAACATTTTAGTTAACGGAGAAAAAGTAGTTGTTTCTCCAAACAGCTTATTAACAGTTTAAATTAGTAGTTCATGAAACTTATCAGAAACATTTTTTTAGTTGCAATTTTAGTTGCTTTACAATCTTGTAATACATCAGAATCATCTAAAAATGTTTCTGAGGTTTCATTTTCTAATACATTTTTAGAAAGAGTAGAACCACCAAATTGGTTTATAGATTTTAAAAATACATCATTACAATTATTAGTAAAAGAAGAAAATATTGGTAATGCTACACCAACAATTTCTTATGCGGGCGTTACAATTAAGAAAGTAAACAAAGCAAAAAGTAAAAATTACCTTTTTATTGACTTAGATGTTGATAAAAACACAAAACCTGGTAAATTTGACATTGTTTTTAATTTTGAGAACGGATCTAAAAAAACACATACTTACGAGTTAAAATCTCGAGTAAAAGCTGCAGAAGATTTTGTAGGTTTTAATAATTCTGATGCTATTTATTTAATTACTCCAGATCGTTTTGCGAATGCAGATGTATCTAATGATATCAACAAAAATTTACATGAAACTACTATTGATAGATCGCATGGTTACAAGCGTCATGGTGGTGATATACAAGGAATAACAAAACATTTAGATTATATAGAAAACTTAGGTTTTACCTCGGTTTGGCCAACACCGGTTTTAGAAAATAATATGTACAATGGTTCTTACCACGGATATGCAATTACAGATTATTATAAAGTAGATCCTCGTTTTGGTAATTTATCTGACTATAAAAATTTAGCAGATGAATTAAGAAAAAGAGGTATGAAATTGATAATGGATCAGGTTGCAAATCATTGCGGATTAGAACATTGGTGGATGAAAGATTTACCTTTTGAAGATTGGGTAAATAATCAAAAGAATTACGAAGACAATATCGAAAACTGGAATAATAAAACCAACATAAATTCTAATCATAGAAGAACTACAAATCAAGATTCTTATGCATCAAAAAGTGATAGAAAAGGAAATAATGAAGGTTGGTTTGTTTCTACAATGCCAGATTTAAATCAGAAGAATCCTTATTTAGCAAAATATATTATTCAGAATAGTATTTGGTGGATTGAAACGTTAGGTTTAGGCGGAATTAGACAAGACACTTATCCTTATCCGGATAAACAATTTATGTCTGACTGGGCTGGTGCCATTATGCATGAATATCCTAATTTCTCAATTGTTGGAGAAGAATGGAGTTACAATCCTTTATTGGTAGGTTATTGGCAAAAAGGCGCAAAAAACAAAGATGGTTATGAGTCTAATTTAAAATCTACGATGGATTTTCCGATGCAAAAAGCCATTATTGAAGGTATTAACGAAGAAGAATCTTGGGATAAAGGTTTGGTAAAATTATACGAAGGTTTAGCTAATGATTTTTATTATGCTTCACCAAAAGACATTATGGTGTTTTTAGACAATCATGATAAAAGTAGGTTGTTTACCGAAGTAAAAGAAGATGCTGTAAACGCAACAATGGCATTAAGTTATATGTTAATGTTACCTAGAATTCCGCAAATATATTACGGTACAGAAATTTTAATGAATGATACCGAAAATCCCGGAGACCATGGTTTAATAAGAACCGATTTTCCTGGAGGTTTTAAAGACGATGTAATAAATGCTTTTACAAAAGAAGGTTTATCAGAAGACCAAAAATCAATGCAAGATTTTGTAAAAACTATTTTAAATTATCGTAAAAATAGTGATGCAATTAAACAAGGTAAAACTTTACATTTTGCACCATTTAAAGGAACTTATTTTTTATTCAGAATTTATAAAGATGAAGTTGTAGTTCATATCATCAATAAAAATGAAAAACCGATTTCTATAGATTTAAACCGATTTAAAGAAGTTGGTTTAGAAGGCAAGAATTTTAAAAACTTAATTACTGGGAAAGAATTTTTGTGGAATGATGTTATAGAACTTTCAGCAAAAGGAATTACAATTTTAACTTCTAAAAATTAATTTTAGCATTGTTTATGTTAACAATTTCAATTTTATCATGAAATTGTATGAATAATTATTTAAAAAATAAATAAACATGAAAAATTTATCAATATTATTCTCGATTATGATGCTATTTTCTTGTAAGCAAACAAAACAAGAAATAGTTAAAGGGCGTGTACAGAAGCCTACAATAAATGCTAGAGTCTTAAAATCTGTGAAATTATCCGCAGGAAAATTAATGAGAATTGATTCTTTTCCTACAAAACACATTACACCAAGACCTGTTGATGTTTGGTTACCCGAAAATTACTCTGATGAAAAAAAATATGCAGTTTTATACATGCACGATGGTCAAATGTTATTCGATGAAACGTCTACTTGGAATAAACAGGAATGGAAAATCGATGAAGTTGCATCTAAATTAATGAAAGAAGGTGTTACCAAAGATTTTATAGTAGTTGGTATTCATAACA
>JAHDHO010000218.1 GCA_020631275.1 Polaribacter sp.
GTTACCCGTCGACAGATTAGCAATCTGCTCCATTACCACTCTGGCACCTCTCCTGTTTTTGAACTTATCCGCAGTTGTTTAAAATTGCGAGTGCAAATGTAATACTAGATTTACAATTTTACAAGTTGTTTGCTACTTTTTTTTATCTTTTTTTTTATTCAGGATACTCAACCCTTAAGTGATAGATGTTTAGCAATTTTTTCTTAATAACTTTTTTTATAATTTCTATTTCCTTAAAAGTTATATCCGAATTTAAAAACTGATTATCTGACATCTGTTTTTCGATAATTTTATCGATTAAATCACTGATGGATTGCGCTGTGGGTGTTTTTAAACTCTTAGAAGCAGCTTCTGCAGCATCACACATCATCAATATTGCTGTTTCTTTCGAAAATGGATTTGGCCCTTGGTATTGAAATTTCTTAACATCAACTTCACTATCCGGGTTCAATTCTCTTTCTTTCATTAAGAAATAATAAGTTGTACTTGTACCATGATGAGTTCTTATAAAATCGATAATTCTATCTGGCAAATTGTATTTCTTTGCTATTTCAACTCCTTTAATAACATGATCTGTTATAATTTTTGCACTATCTCTTGGTGATAATTCATGATGAGGATTTACACCCGTAGTTTGATTTTCTATAAAATACATAGGGTTTGCCATTTTACCAACATCATGGTATAATGCACCCGTTCTAACCAACATAGAGTTTGCTCCAATTTCATTGGCGGCAGCTTCTGCCAAATTAGCGACTTGCATAGAGTGTTGAAAAGTTCCTGGCGCTTTCTCATTCAACTCTCTTAATAATTTAGAATTTGTATTAGAAAGCTCTAAAAGGGTAACATCAGAAACTAATCCAAAAACTTTTTCATAAATATAAATTAATATTATTGCTAAAAAAGATAACAATCCGTTTACAGCAAAAAGCATAAAATAATCAAGATTAATTTGTGATGCATTTCCTTCTTTTATAATTGAAAATGCAAAGTAAGTAACCATATAAATTCCTGTAATTTGCGCTACCGATATAAATAAATTTGCCCTTTTATATAATTCTGACACACTTAAAATAGTAACGATACCTGCAATTATATGCAGATAAATAAACTCAAAACTATTTGGTACAACATATCCTAATAAAAGCACTGTTAAAACATGTGTAAACAAACCTAATCGAGCATCAAAAAAGGCTTTTAAGATGATTGGTAAAACACTTAAAGGAACTACATATAAGTAATCTGAATTATATTTAATAACCAATGTTTGAATAAATATCATCGAAAAAACATTGAAAAATATAAATGTTACTTTATTGTTGTTATTAAATATTTCAATTCTATTTCTTTGTAAAAACAAGAGTAACATTAAAAGAGCTAAGGCAACTAAAATAGTATATCCAAAAATAATCCAATTATAATTAGACTCTGTCCAAACGTTAGATTCAGATTCGTTTTTAAGAGAGTTTAAAATTGCTAATTTTTTACCTTCTACTAAATCTCCTTTTAAAATAATTAGCTCGCCAGCAGAAACTTTTCCTTTCGTATAAGAAATGTTTTTGGTTTCGTTATCAATAACTTTTTCTGTATAACTAGCATCATAAGTTACATTTGGTTTAATAATTTCTGATAAAATTGTAAAAAGTTGATTTCGTCTAGACTCACTTATATCAGAATTTAAACCACTGGTTATAGATTTTAAAACTTTTGTAGAATTATACAAACTTTTAAAAGGAACATCTTTTACTATATTTTCGTTTCTAAGTGCAACTAATTCATCTTTATTAGAAACTCTATCTTGACTAACAACTTCAAGAAACCCAATTTTGTAAATTTCATTAATAATTTTTAGTCCTTTTTCATTTAATAATTTAGATTTATCTACGGATAAAGTATCTTTAACACTTAAATTATTTACTTTATTTTTAAAAGAAGATTTAACCTGTTCTACAACGGTTTTATCAATAGTAAAATACAATTTTGCATTAGCGTCTATTTGTTTTTTTTCGACTTTTATTTCTTCTTCAGATTTCTGAATAGCAAAATCAAAAGGTGCATACAAATTATCATACCTCCATAATTGCCCATTACTAAAATCGTATTTAAACTGACCTCCTTTTGGAAACAAATACACGATAGCTATCGTGGTTATTAAAAACAAAATTACCTTAAATATTATTGTGTTATTTTGATAAAGTTTATTTACAAAATTGCTCATGCTTATTTTCTTATAAATACAAACTTACAGTAAAAAAATTAAGGTTAAGAATTCAAAAGAAACAAACCTTTAGAAATTGATTAAAAAAGATTAATTTAGCAGACAATCTTATATTAAAATAAACTCAAATTATCATATGAAAGAAGTAGTAATTGTATCTGTAGCCAGAACACCAATTGGTAGCTTTATGGGAAGTTTATCTTCTGTACCTGCAACAAAATTAGGTGCCGTTGCAATTAAAGGCGCTTTAAATAAAATAAACTTATCGCCAGAATTGGTAGAAGAGGTTTTTATGGGTAATGTTGTTTCTGCAGGTTTGGGGCAAGCTCCTGCAAGACAAGCTGCCATTTACGCTGGTATACCAGATTCTGTACCTTGTACAAC
>JAHDHO010000029.1 GCA_020631275.1 Polaribacter sp.
AGATTTTTTGTGATAAAAACTTAGAAATTTATTTGCAGTATTTTCCTTTGATTTTAATTCTATCAGTTTTTTTAAACTATAACAGCAATGTATTAAAAGGTCAAGGTAGGGTTTTATCTTTTTCATTTGTGAGTTCATTTTGTAATAATTTTATTTTTATTGGTCTAATTCTATTGATTTTTAATTATTATTCTTCAAAAGAGCTATATATAATTTTAAGTCTTTTATTTAGCTTTTTTATTGCTTTAATTATATCAATAACAAAAATATTTCCTTTAAAATTTTATAAAGAGGTTAAAAGTATTAGAACAAAAAATATTCTAAGGGAAAGTTTTCCAATGATGTTGAGTTCTTCAATGATTTTCATTATTTTTTCTCTTGATACACTAATGTTAGGTTTTTTTGATACGAGTGAAAATGTAGGGGTTTACCGTATTGTTACTCAGGTTTCTAGTTTAAATGCAGTTTTTCTAATTATTTTAAATTCTATTGTAGGTCCTAAAATATCAAATTTTTATTCTGATTCTAATTATGATGAGATTAAAAAAGTAGTTATTAATGCTTCAAAAATTATTTTATTTATAACATTACCAGTATTAATATTTATTTTATTTTTTTCGACGGAAATTCTACTTTTTTTTGGTGAAGAATATTTAAAAGCAAAAAATTCAATTTTAATTTTATCTATATGTCAATTTTTTTATGCAATATCTGGTTTTGTAGATTTAATATTAAATATGACTGGAAAGCAAAAGGTTTTTAGTAAAATAACTATGTTTTCTGCCTTGGTAAATATAATCCTTAATCTTATTCTAATTCCAATTTATAGTATTGATGGTGCTTCAATTGCGACAGGTTTTTCAATTTTAATAACTAATATTTTAGGTGTTATATACGTAAAAAGAAGTTATAATTTTTTACCTATTTATTTGCCTTTTATAAACAAAACAATTAATGAAAATTAGTATAGGAGAAGCTAAAAATATCAAAAATATAACGTTTGTTATTTTCGTTGTCTTCTGCATACAATTTACAGAACTAAAATTAGATGTAATAAAATTATCAGAACTACTGCTGTTAATTTTAACTCCATTTCTTTATTTAAGAAAAACTATTAATAAATACAGTTTGTTGTTTTTGGGTTTATTTAGCTTTTGGTTGTTAGTGACATTAGTTCTTAATAGTTTTAGAGATTTTTATTTATTAGAAAACGTTTCTATTTTAAAAAGACCTTATTTTATAAATATTGGTAGGTTTTTAGAATTATTATCTTGCGTAAATTTAGCTACACTTGTTTACCTTTTTTTTAAGAATAAAAAGAGAGGAATATCTTTAATTTACATTAAATATATTTTTAGAATTTGCTTGTTATTTACTATTTACAATGTATTAACTTTTGGATTATTAAAGTTTAATATAATTGAAGATAGTGTTTTATTATATTATGATCATGGTATTAGATTGAATGGTGGTTATGTAGAAGGCGGACCCTATGGTTTAATGCTTAGTTTTACATTTATATTAACATTTCTATTTAAAAGTAAATGGCATTTTATTAATAGAATGTTTCTAATAATTGTAATATTTTTTCTCGCAAGATCTAAAGCAGGTTTGGTTTTAATTATAAGCTGGTATATTCTATTTTATTATAAGAGAATGTATGCAAAGCTAAAAGAATTTAATATTGTAATTATATTAATTGGAGGCTTACTAATATCAATAGTTATCGCTAAATTAGGAAAAGATTATATTGATGATATAGTAAATGTTAGGAGAGAAATGAAGGAAAGGTCAACAGATGTAAATTTAGTGATGGGAAGAATTGCCGGATTATTTATATTTCCAAAGATGGTTGTAGAAAACCCTATATTAGGTATAGGTTTGGGTAACTATCCAATTATTAGAAACAATCCTAAATACTTGGGTTTTGTGCCTAAAAGTCCCAAAGGTAAAACGGATGCCCATGGTTATGGTGGTTTAGTGCAGTTGTTGGTCGACGGCGGAATCGTAATGTTATTTTTATTTTTGTGGATAATTTATAGTTTATTTAAAAATCTTAGAAATGATGAAAGAGAACTAGAAAATTACTTAATAATATTTTTGTTATTTTTTGTTTTTGGAGTTCAGATATACTTTCTTTACCCTTGGATTTTAATGGGTTTATTAATGTCTATTGCTAATAAAAGAAATGAAGAAAAAGAAGATAGTTGTAGATGCTAGAATGATTAATGATTCTGGTATAGGAACTTATTTAAAAAATGTGATTCCTTATTTAATACCAAAATATGATTTGGTGCTTTTGGGTAATCAAAAACATTTATACAAATATGAAAATAAATTAAGAAATAATATCGTTAAATTTAATGCTAATATTTATTCTTTCGAAGAACAAATTTATTTGCCTTTAGTAATACCAAAGTGCGACATTTTTTGGTCTCCCCATATCAATGTGCCTATATTGCCAATTAGGGCTATAAAGCAAGTAACAACAATCCATGATATTAATCTTCTAGCATTTAATAATAATTTTAGTATACTTAAAAAAATGTATGCAAAACTATTATACAAAAATGCAGTAAAAAAAAGCCATCAAATAATTACTGTTTCTAATTTTTCAAAAAGTGAAATATTAAAATATTTAAAGGTTGATGAGAAAAAAATTAATGTAATTTATGGTGGAGTAAATAAACTTTTCTTTAAAAAAAGTACTCTAAATTTCGAATTGCCTAAAAACTATTTATTATATGTAGGTAATGTAAAGCCACATAAAAACTTAATTACGCTACTAAAATCTTACAATAAATTACCTTTAGATATAAAAAAAGTATTTAGTTTAGTCGTTATTGGGAAGAAAGAAGGTTTTATAACTCCTGATAAAAAAGTATTCAATTTTATTGATAAAAATAACCTAATTAATAATGTTATATTTACAGGCTATGTAGAAGATAAATATTTACCATATATTTATCAAAAAGCCAAAATGTTTGTTTTTCCTTCTTTGTATGAAGGTTTTGGATTGCCAATTTTAGAGGCTATGGCTTCAAAAACTTTAGTTTTATCTTCTAATTTAACTAGTTTGCCTGAAGTATCTTTAAACAATGCTTTATATTTTAACCCTTTAAATATAGAAGAATTAAAAGATTTAATTGTAAATGAAATATATAATGATAATAATAAAAAGATTGAATTAGCTTATAATCATTCTAAAAAATTTACATGGCAAAAATCTGCAGAAGAACACATAAAAATTTTTGAAAAAGTAATTTAATTTCATGAAAGCTTTTAATTTAAAAAAAAATGCATTTTATATTTTAGTATTGATTTCAATGTTCCCGTTGCTACCAAAGGCAGCAGAAAGTATATTGATGATATTGTTTTTTTTAGTTTCATTAATCGTTTTTTTTAAAAATAAAAACTATTGTAATAAAGTTACTTTAATTCAGGTACTTACATTGTCATCTCTATTTATAATTTATCTAATTTCTTCATTATACAGTAAAAATTTATTAGAAGCTTTTAATTTTATTCTAAGAGTAGCTCCAATTTTTTTATTCGCATTAACTTTAGGATTTTTAAACCCAATACTTACAAAGAAAAAAAAGAAATTTTTATTAAACATATATGTTTTTTCAGTTTTTTTAGCCCTTTTAATAGTTCATATATATTTAAGTTTTAATGTTTCTAGAGAAATAACTTCATGGGAATATAGAAATGCTTTCGAAGAATATACAAAAGTACATGGGACCTATTTTTCTTTATGGACAGGTTTTGCAGTATTAATAATGCTAAACAAAATATGTAATTTAAAATTTAATAAAATAAATTTTAGAATAATCTTACCGTATGCATTAGTATTATTTTATTGTATTTATTGGCAGTTTATAATCGCTGCAAGATTACCTTTATTTGTCACATTGCTTTTATCTTTTGCATTAATATTAAAACAATTTCAAAAGCGAATAGCCATCTTAATTTTTTTTACAGCAATTACCCTAGCGTTAGTAATTGGTGTTGTCAATTTAAATTCTATAAAGAATAAAATAGATTTTAAAATACCACAAGGAAAATATGAATTAAAGCATGATGTAATGACGAGTGAAGATATAAGAGCTGGTATATACTTTTGTTCCTATAAAATAATTAAACAATCAATATTATATGGCATTGGCATTGGAGATGTTAATGACAAGTTAGATAAATGCTATGAGAGTGAAATTGATAGTGATGTTTATCAAGTTTTTCATTATAATTCACATAATCAGTACGTACAGGTAATTTTAGCAAGTGGTTTATTAGGGTTGTTGTTTTTTTTGTACAATCTATTTATTTTGTTAAAATTGTCAATTAAAAAGAATGATAATTTGTTTTTTGCATTAAATATGTTTTTAATAATATGTTTTTTTACAGAAAATATATTGAGTAGGCATGATGGTGTTATATTTTATAGTTTTTTTACAACTATATTTTATTTTAACAAAGAGGTTTGATGAGGGTAGCTATCGTACATTATTGGTTTATTACTAGAAGAGGAGGAGAGAAAGTTGTAGAATCTTTGTTAAAATTGTATCCTGAAGCAGATATTTATACTCTTTTTTATGATAAGGATAAATACGGAGATCACTTGAAAAATCATAACGTTTATACATCTAAATTAAACACGTCATTTTTTAGAAAACATTATCAAAAGATATTTCCTCTTTATCCCTTTGCAGTGAAATCTTTAAAATTGAAGCAAGATTATGATCTAATTATTTCATCAGAATCAGGGCCAGCAAAAGGTATTTCAATAAAAAATAAAGCCAATCACATTTGTTATATTCACAGCCCAATGAGATATTGTTGGGGATTTACAAATGAATACTTGGCGGCTATAAACCCTGTCTTAAGACCTCTTGCGAAATTCTTTTTTAGAAAACTGAAGAATTGGGATTTAAAAACCGTGAATAATGTTGATCTCTACATTGCGAATTCTAATAATGTGGCAGATAGAGTAAAAAAATATTATGGTAAAGTTGCAGAGGTTGTTTATCCGCCAATTGAAACTAAATTATTTAAAAAAACATTAATTCAAGATGTTGAAAAAAAACATTATTTAAGTTTCGGAGCCCTAACACCTTATAAAAAGATAGATTTATTAGTAGATACTTTTAATATTAGTGGCGATAAATTAATTATTATTGGTAATGGCTCAGAAAAAGAAAGTCTGGTAAAAAAAGCTAAGCCTAATATAGAATTTAAAGGTTTTGTAGAGGATAGTAAATTACAAGAATATATATCTACATCTAAAGCATTACTTTTTCCGGGTGAAGAGGATTTTGGAATGATACCGCTTGAGGTTATGTCTTATGGAGTGCCAGTTATAGCTTTTAAAAAGGGTGGAGCCTTAGAAACTGTAATAGAAAACAAAGAAGATTATTCTAAATCATCTGGTGTTTTCTTTAAAGATCAAACAATTGTTTCTTTACAAGAGGCTATATTTAATTTTGAAAACGTGCAACATAAGTTTGATCCTTATTGGATTAGAAAACATGCTGAAGGTTTTGAGGAGAGTAAGTTTTTGTATAATTTTAGTAATGCAATTAAAAGATAAAAAAATTGAAAAAGAGATTTTCCTACTTAATTAGACCTTTACAAATTCTATTAGATATAATAATTATTAATTTAATTGTTTATCTAGTTTATGATAAAGAGTTCCTGAATTTTTCTTTTTTATCCTATATAACTTTCTTTTGGTTAATCTCTAGTTATTCTTTTGGGTTCTATAAAGTTTACAGGTATACAAGTTACTTAAGTGTAATTACACTTTTGGGTAAACAAATTTTATTTTTTGTATTGGGTTATTTTGCTTATTTCGGAATATTTAGAGAAGGAGATGTTGTTAATAATCAGTTTGTAATTCTAACATCAATTACCATTTCCATATCAATCTTAAAAATTTTATGGCTGTTTGCACTTAAAAAATACAGATCTTTAGGTAAGAACTTTAGAACGACAGTTGTATTGGGTTTCGATGAATCATCAAAAAATATTATTAAACTTTTTAAAAGTAAATCTAATTTAGGCTACAAGTTTTTAGGTTTCTTTTCTGATAAGAATTATAAGAATAGTGAATACTTAGGTAAATTAGAATCTGTTTATGATTTTACCAAAAAAAATATGGTAGATGAAATTTACTGTTCACTTTCTTCATTAAACGATAATCAAATAAAAGAAGTAAACAAGTTTGCCTTAGAGAAGAAAATTGCTCTAAAATTAATTCCTAATGCCACAGAATTGTATAGTAAGAATCAAACGATACATTACTATGACGATGATTTGATGGTTTTAAATGTTAATAAATTACCATTTGAGTTTACAGAAAACTTCTATATTAAAAGGGTCTTTGATATTGTGTTTTCTTTATTTGTTTGTGTAACTGTGTTGTCTTGGTTAATACCTATATTATGGGTTTTAGTCAAGTTAGAATCTAAAGGGCCTTTGATTTTTAAACAAGGTAGAGAAGGTATAAATGGAGAAGAATTTATTTGTTATAAATTTAGATCTATGAAACTTAATAAGATTGCAGATAAAGTACACGCTACAAAAGGAGATGCAAGAGTTACAAAAATTGGTGCTTTTTTAAGAAAAACTAGTTTAGATGAATTGCCTCAATTTATCAATGTTCTTTTTGGCGATATGAGTGTTGTTGGCCCAAGACCACACTTAGAAAGTTTGTCATTAGAATATCAAAAAGAGGTAGATGATTATTTAAAAAGACATATTGTAAAACCAGGTATTACAGGTTTGGCGCAAATAAGTGGTTATAGAGGCGAAATTAAGAAAAAGTCTGATATTAAAAATAGAGTACGTTTAGATATTTTTTATATAGAAAACTGGTCTTTCTTTTTAGATATAAAAATTATAATACAAACTGTTTTAAATGTATTTAAAGGAGAGGAAAAAGCATATTAATGAAACCAAGATTCAAAATAACTGCTACTATTGTTCTCTACAAAGACAATTTAAACACTTTAAAACAAACAATTAAAAGTTTTTTAGAAACTAATTTATCTAAAAAACTTTTTTTAGTAGATAACAATCCTACAGATGTTTTGAAATCAGAATTTAACCATGTAGATGTAGCATATATTTTTGTAGGTAAAAATATTGGTTTTGGTAAGGCTCATAATTTGGTTTTAGATAAAGTCGACTCAGACTTTCATTTAATTTTAAATCCAGATATTCAATTCACTAAATTGGTGTTAACAAATCTAATTAATGTCTTAGAAAAGTTACAAGAGGTTTCATTTATAAGTCCTAAAGTTGTTTATTCTAATCAAGAAAATCAATTTATTTGCAGAAAAAACCCAACGCCTTTCGATTTAATTAATAGAAGATTAAAGCTCTCTAAACAAAAGATTTTCGAAAACGAATATAGAAGTAAAGGTTTGTTAGAGCCCTTTACTCCTGAATTTATACACGGTTGTTTCATGCTTTTTAAAACAAAGGATTTTGTAGATTTAAAAGGTTTTGATGAGCGTTATTTCTTGTATATGGAAGATGCAGATATTTGTAGAAAAGTATATCAATCTGGTAAGAAAATATATTTTTATCCAAAAGAAATTATAACGCACACGCACCAAAAAGGTTCTTCAAAAAAGACGAAACTATTTTTTTTTCATCTTTCTTCTGCAATAAAGTATTTTTTAAAGTGGGGAATTTAGTTTCGTCAAGAAATTAAAATATATTTGCAATAACAACAACACAACAAACAATGAATATTCTTATTTTAGGTTCTGGAGGAAGAGAACACGCTTTTGCATTAAAACTATCTGAAAGCAAAAAAATTAATCAACTTTTTGTAGCACCAGGTAATGCTGGTACAGATAAAATTGCGACCAATTTAAATATTGGAGTATCAGATTTTGAAGCAATTAAAACTGCCGTTTTAGAAAACAATGTAGAAATGGTAGTTGTTGGTCCAGAAGTTCCTTTAGTAGAAGGGGTTCATGATTTCTTTTTAGCAGATAAAGACCTAAAAAATATACCAGTAATTGGTCCTAAAAAAGACGGAGCTTTATTGGAAGGTAGTAAAGATTTCTCAAAGCAATTCATGCAAAAGCATGGTGTGCCAACTGCAAAATATCAATCTTTTACTAAAGATAATTTAGAAGAAGGTTTTGCCTTCTTAGAAACTTTAGCACCACCATTTGTTTTAAAAGCAGATGGTTTAGCTGCTGGTAAAGGTGTTTTGATTTTAAATTCTTTAGAAGAGGCTAAATCAGAATTAGAAAACATGGTTTCTAATCAAAAATTTGGCGAAGCTTCTACAACTGTTGTAATCGAAGAATTTTTAAAAGGAATAGAATTATCTGTTTTTGTTTTAACAGACGGTAAAAGCTATAAAATTTTACCTTCAGCAAAAGATTACAAACGTATTGACGAAGGCGATGTAGGTTTAAATACTGGCGGAATGGGAGCAATCTCTCCAGTGCCTTTTGCAGATGAAGCTTTTTTAAATAAAGTAGAAGAATTAGTTGTAAAACCAACAATTGCTGGCTTGCAAAAAGACGGTATCGATTACAGAGGTTTTATCTTTATTGGTTTAATGAATGATAACGGAAACCCTTCTGTGGTAGAGTATAACGTAAGAATGGGAGACCCAGAAACAGAAGTTGTTTTACCAAGAATAGAATCTGATTTGTTAGAATTATTTGAAGGTGTTGCACATCAAAATTTAAAAGAAAAGTCTTTTTCTGTAACTCCTAAAACAGCAACAACTGTAATGTTAGTTTCTGGTGGTTACCCAGAGGCTTATGAAAAAAATAAAGAAATTACAGGCTTCGAAAATGTAGAAAATTCTATAGTATTTCATGCAGGTACAACAATAAAAGAAGGCAAAGTTGTCACCAACGGAGGTAGAGTTATGGCAGTAACTTCTTTTGGTGATACAATAGAGCAAGCATTAGAAAAAAGCTATAAAAGTATAGATAAGATTCATTTCGATAAAATGAACTTTAGAAAAGATATTGGTTTCGATTTAGTATAATTTTATTTTTATTTGGGCGTTTTAACAGGCTTTCCATTATATCTTTTTTCAGAAAAAGAAAAAAGGATGCCATTTCAATCCTTAACGCAACCTTTTTGCCGTAAATAATATTTTCTTAAACATTGTATTGTTTAAAAGTTTGGTAGCTTTAAACCTCAAATAAAATGTCTATTACCAAAAATAAAATAATAGTAGCGCCATTAAATTGGGGTTTGGGCCATGCAACTCGTTGTGTGCCCATTATAAACGCTTTGTTAGAAAATAATTTTGAGCCAATAATAGCATCAGACGGAAGTTCTTTAGAATTTTTGAAAAAAGAATTTCCTAATTTAGAGTTTTTAGAACTTCCGTCTTATAATATTTCTTACCACAAAAATTTAAAGTTTAAATTACTTTTACAAATTCCTAGAATTTTAGCAACGGTTAAAAAAGAACAACAAATTATTAATAATTTTATTAATGTTAATAAGAGTGTTGTTGGTGTAATTTCAGATAATAGATTTGGTGTAAGAAGTAATAAAGTTTCTTCTGTTTACATAACACACCAAGTAAATGTTTTATCTGGTATTACAACTTTTCTAGCAAGTAAAGTTCATCAGCAAATAATAAACAAGTTTGATGAATGTTGGGTTCCTGATGATAAAAATTCTGAACTTTCTGGGCGTTTATCAAAAACAAAAATCTCTAACCATAAGTTTATTGGTGCGTTAAGTAGATTTTCAAAAACTACCATTAAAAACTATAAAATTGATATTTTAATAGTGCTTTCTGGTGTAGAACCTAATAGAACATTATTAGAGCAAAAATTAATATCAGAATTTAAAAATGATGTTAGAAATATTGTTTTTGTTTTAGGAAAAGTAGAAAAAGATCAAAAGAAATGGACAAGTAATAATTGTGTTTTTTATAATTTTTTGCTGTCTAAAGACTTAAAACAAAAGATTAACGAGGCAGAATTAATTATATGCAGGTCTGGATATTCATCAATACTAGATTTATATACATTAGAAAAGAAAGTATTTTTTATACCAACTAAAAATCAACCAGAACAAGAATATCTTGCAAAACATTTAGAACAAAATGAGATTGCCCCGTTTGCTACTTTAGAAAATTTCAATAAAAAAATGCTGAATAATTTAAGTAATTACACAGGTTTTAAATCTAAAAAATCAGCTTTAAATAGTAGCTTATTTAGCCTTTTCCATAGTAAAAGAAAACTCTGATCCTTCACCATACGTACTTTTTAATAAAACTGTTTGGTTGTGAGCCTCTACAATATGTTTTACAATAGATAAGCCTAAACCAGAGCCACCTTGATCTCTAGATCTACTTTGATCTACTCTATAAAAACGTTCGAATAATCTAGATAAGTACTTTTGTTCGATGCCTTCACCGTTATCAACTACCCGAATAACATACTTATTGTCGTTATAATTATCAGCAGCAACAACAGTTGTTCCGTTAGGTTTACCGTATTTAATAGAGTTTACGATTAAGTTAATTAGAACTTGTTCTGTTTTTTCTACATCACCAACAACAAAAACAGGAAAATCATAAATTCTATCGAATTTTAAAGTGATATTTCTTTTTTTAGCTTTCATTTCAAACAAATCAAATACATTTTGAATAATTTCTAAAATGTTGAAAACAACCATGTTTAATTTCAATCCGTCTGTTTCTAATTTAGCAATCATATCTAAATCTTTGGTAACGGCAACAAGTCTTTCTACTCCTTTGTTGGCTCTTTCTAGATATTTTTCGCGAATATTTTTATCATCCATAGCACCTTCTAAAAGTGTAAGGATGTAACCTTGTACAGTAAATAAAGGTGTTTTAAGTTCGTGTGCAACGTTTCCTAAAAAATCTCTTCTAAAAGAATCTCTTTCTGTTAAACTTTTTATTTCGAGTCTTTTTCCTTCAACGTATTTTTGCATTCGCTTCGAAAGTTTTTCAATATCTGTAGTAACAGATTGTTTTCTAAGATCATTTACGTCTAGAATAGAAACGTCTTCGTATATTTTTTTTAACCTTCTGTATATAAAATGTTCTGTTCTATACTGAATTATAAAAAAAGAAATTATAAACAAAAGAAGTACAGCAATTACTGCTGTACTTAAGTTAAGTTTATCTGTACTAAAAAAGTATGTTATTATAGCAATACTTGCAGAAAGTATTGTTAAGTATGTTGCAGACCAAAGTGCGTATGAATAGGTTTTTTTAAACTTCATAAAAGCAAATTTATTTATCTGCTTCTAGTAATACAAATTTATAACCAACTCCTTTAACGGTTTTAAAATGGTCGTCTCCTATTTTTTCTCTTAATTTTCTAATATGTACATCTATTGTTCTACCACCAACTACAACTTCATTACCCCAAACGGTATCTAAAATTACTTCTCTTTTAAAAACTTTACCTGGTTTAGATGTTAATAAAGAAAATAGTTCAAATTCTTTTCTAGGCAATAAAATCTTTTTACCCGCTTTATAAACTACATATTCTTCTCTATCAATAACTATATCGCCAATTTTAAAAGTCTCTTCATTTTCTTTTTCAGATTTTAATCTTCTTAAAAGAGATTTTACCTTACTAACTAGTACTTTTGGTTTAATAGGTTTTGTAATATAATCATCTGCCCCAGCATCAAAACCTGCTACTTGAGAGTAATCTTCTCCTCTTGCAGTTAAAAATGAGATGATAACATTTTCTAACGAATTAATTTTTCTAATTTTTTCACAAGCCTCGATACCATCCATTTCAGGCATCATTATATCTAATAAAATTAAATGCGGTGTATTTTTTTTAGCAGATTTTATAGCTTCTTGCCCATTATTTGCAGTAAAAACTTGATAACCTTCATTTCTTAAGTTATAACCAACTATTTCAATAATATCTGGTTCATCATCTACTAATAGAATTTTAATATCGCTTTTATTCATGATTTTAAATAAATGTAAGTATCAAAAATAGTAATTATTATTATAGCAAAAGTATCCTTAACAAACATTTAATTTTAAATAGAATATAGATAACGTTTACTTAACGATAAAATTTAAGGTCTTTTTTTGTTAGTTGATTTAGAGTTTGTTAATGATTAGGTAACAAAAAAGGAAATCTAAAAACTTATATTTGTTTCTTGAACTTATAAATCCTATTCACATGAAAAAAAATTACTTTTTAACTTTTTTATTTACTCTTTGTTTTAGCGCGTTGTCATATGGTCAAGGCTCTGAATCTTTTGCAAATTCGAATGCTACAGGTTCTTATGCAGATAATAGCTTTGTTGGAGATGGCGGTATAACTTGGACTTATGTTGCTTCTAGAAATGCAAATAATACTGCAGGTGTAACTTTACCTGCAATAATGCTTAGAAGATCTAGTGATGATAGTAAAATAACATCAAGTACTATTTCTGGTGGTATTGGTAATTTTTCTGTAAAACTTTATAAAGGTTTTACTGGTTCTGGAGACAGGCAAGTAGAATTATTTGTTAACGGTGTATCAAAAGGAACATCAGAAGCTTTTGATGATTACGATGAACACGTATTTTCTGTTTCTGGTATAAATATTTCTGGAGATATAGTGATAGAAATTAAAAATATAACAGGAAAACAAGTTATAGTAGATGATATTTCTTGGACAGCACCAAGTTCAGACCCAGTAATAAATACAATTGGTACAATATCTTTGCTAGAGTATTTTGAAGGAAATGGCCCATCACCAGAAAAAGGATTTAATGTAGAAGGTACTAATCTAACTTCAGATATTACTATTTCTGCCCCAACAAGTTTTGAAGTTTCAACCGATGCTACTGGTACATTCGCTCAATCTATTTCTTTAATGCAAACTTCTGGTGAAGTTGCGTCAACGTCAATTTACGTTCGTTTAAAAGAAGGTTTAGGTGTAAATACATATGCAGGCGATATTACGATAAGTTCTACAGATGCAACTTCTATTACAGTCGCTTTAACAGGCGAGGTAAAAAATGCAGATCCTCAATTTACATATGCAGAATTTTTAAATAAATTTAGTTATACGCTAGAAGAAGGTCCGTCTGATGTTCAAAACTTTTCTGTAGAAGGTTTGTTTCTAACAGATGATTTTATCATTACTGCACCAGAAAATTTTGAAGTTTCTTTTTCTGAAGATGTAGATTTTAGTAGTTCTTTATCAATTACACCTAATGCAGGTAAAATTGAAGATATTATCTACATTCGTCTAAAAGCAGGAATTACAGTTTCTGGTAATTATCAAGGTGATGTAACACTTTCTTCTACAGGAACAACTGCTGTTAATTTTAATGTTGAAGGAGTTGTTTACGGCGAGTTAACAAACAATATAATTATTACAGGTGTTTTTGATGGTAGTTTATCTGGTGGAATACCAAAAGGAGTTGAGTTATACGTGTTAGAAGATGTTGCAGATTTAAGTTTATTTGGATTAAGCTCTGTTTCTAATGGTGCTGGTTCTACTAATGGAGTTGTAGAATTTAATTTTCCTGCTGTAGCAGTAACTGCTGGGACTTTTATATATATATCTTCAAGTGAAACTGGATTTACAGAGTTTTTTGGTAAGAATGCAGATTACATTACAGGTGTAGTAAATATTAACGGAGACGATGCTATTGAATTATACGAAAACGGAAAAATTATAGATGTTTTTGGTGATGTAAATAAAGATGGTTCTGGTGAAACTTGGGATTATCTTGATGGTTGGGCGTACAGAAGTTCTTCTTCTACACCAAAAGGAACTACTTTTAACGATACAGATTGGTCTTATAGTGGTGTAAACGGTTTAGAAGGTGGTACAAATAATGCTACTGCAACAACTCCTTTTCCTATGGGTTCTTTTCAACCTGCAACAGCTGCTGTTTCTAAAAATAGTATCGAAGGTTTTAAAACATTTCCAAATCCTGTTACAAATAAAGAATTTACTGTATCAACAAATAATACAAGTGTAAAGCAAATTGTAATTTTTAATGTTTTAGGCAAAAAAGTTTATGCTGCAAGTTTTTCTGGCGCAAAATCTACAATAAATGTTTCTGATATGAATGCAGGAATTTATATTGTAAAAGTTACTGAAGATGGTAAAACAGCTACAAAAAAGTTGGTAATAAGATAATTACGAATCTACTTTTCAACATCAAGAAAGCTCCGATTTATTTCGGAGCTTTTTTTTGACTATATTTAGAGAAGAAAAAGAAAAAGATGAATTTAAAATTGAAATTAAGCAATATCTTATTTTTAGATATAGAAACTGTACCAGAAGAAAGTGATTGGCAAAATTTAACAACAACAACTCAAGAATTATTTAAGAAAAAAACAAGTTATCAACGTAAAGAAGAAATTACAGCAGCAGAATTTTATGAAAGAGCCGGTATTTGGGCAGAATTTGGTAAAATAATATGTATTTCTGTAGGTTATTTTGTTCTAAATGATGCGAAAAATCAATTTAGAGTAACTTCTTTTTTTGGTGATAATGAATTTAAATTATTAACAGAATTTAAAAACTTACTTGAAACACATTTTTCTAAACCATCTAATATATTATGTGCTCATAATGGTAAAGAGTTCGATTTTCCTTTTATAGCTAGAAGAATGATTGTACATCAAATTTCATTACCTAAAAAACTTAATTTATTTGGTAAAAAACCTTGGGAAATTTCGCATTTAGATACTTTAGAGTTGTGGAAGTTTGGTGATTATAAACATTATACTTCCCTAAATTTACTAACTTCAATCTTAGGGATACCATCGCCAAAAGATGATATTGATGGGAGTGAAGTTGCAAAAGTTTATTACCTAGAAAAAAACATTAAAAGAATAGTTAAGTATTGCGAAAAAGATACAATTACGGTAGCGCAGGTATTATTAAGATTTAATAATCAACCTTTGTTAGAAGAAAAGGATATTGTAAATGTTTAATTAGGTTTAGAAAGTATAAATAACAATATATGATAAAAAGCAGGTAAAAATGCAATTGCTAATATTACTCTAAACTTTTTAAAATTATTTTTTGTTTGTAGCCAAATTATCAATGGTGATAATAAAGATAAAAGCAAACCTATATAAACGCATACTCGAGATATAAGTTTGCCATATTTGTATATATATTGATGTTCAGAAAACCGATAAACTTCAAAACCTCCTTTGAGTATTAAATATTGAATTAACAGCAGGTAAATAACTACAGTAAATATAAATGATGATGTAAAAATTTTTACTGTTTTCATCATACTAACCCCAACAATTAATCTTCTAGTTTCATAGAAAGTTCTAGCCAACGCTCTTCTTTTGCTTCTAAATTATCTATAATTTCTTGTAACTCTTCAGATTTTTTTGGAATATCCTCCGTGGCAATTTCTACGTTTAAGAATTGTTTTTCAATTGTTTCTTTCCTTTTCTGAAGTCTTTCTATTTCACTTTCTAAAGCCCCGAATTCTCTTTTTTCATCAAAGCTTAAAGCAGATTTCGTGTTTTTTTTAGTTACTTTTTTTTCTTCCTTTTTAATGGTGGTTTTTTCTGAATTATCTTTAGAAATAGAACTATCATAAGCTCTAAAATCTGAGTAGTTGCCAGGAAAATTTTCTACAACACCTTCACCTCTAAAAACAAATAATGAATCTACAATTTTATCCATGAAATATCTGTCGTGAGAAACCACTAAAAGATTTCCTGGATAGTCTAAAAGAAAATTTTCTAAAACATTTAAAGTAACTACATCTAAATCATTGGTAGGTTCATCTAAAATTAAAAAGTTAGGATTCTGAATTAAAACGGCACACAAATACAGTCTTTTTTGTTCTCCTCCTGATAGTTTTTCTACAAAATCATATTGTTTTTTCTTATCAAACAAAAATCTTTCTAGCAATTGCGATGCAGAAATTCTTCTTCCTTTTGCTAACGGAATTTCTTCACCAAATTCTTTTACGACTTCAATTACTTTTTGCCCTTCTTTAATTTGGATACCAGCTTGCGTGTAGTAACCAAATTTTACAGTTTCACCTAAAACTACCTTACCACCATCTAAAGGTGCTTTTTCGGTAATAATATTTAAAAATGATGATTTTCCTGTTCCGTTTTTACCTATAATTCCTACTCTTTCTCCTCTTTTAAAAACATAATCAAAACCATCTAGAATCTTTTTTTCTCCCCAAGACTTATGCACTTTATGTAGTTCTAGAATTTTACTTCCCAAACGTTCCATATTAATTTCTAATTGAACTTGATGGTCTTTTCTACGCTGATGTGCTTTTTCTTTAATAGCGTAGAAGTCGTCTGTTCTAGACTTCGATTTAGTGGTTCTAGCTTTTGGTTGCTTACGCATCCAATCTAATTCTTTTTTAAATAAACTTTTAGCTTTGCTTAAGTTGGTGGCTTCTAATGCTAATCGTTCTTCTTTATTTTGAAGGTAGTAAGAGTAGTTGCCTTTGTATTTGTATATTTTACCTTCATCTAATTCTAAAATTTCGTTACATACGCGCTCTAAAAAGTAACGGTCATGCGTTACCATAAAAAGTGTTATTTTTTCTTTAGCAAAAAAAGCTTCTAACCATTCTATCATTTCTAGATCTAAATGATTTGTAGGTTCGTCTAAAATTAATAAATCTGGTTTATTAATTAAAACGATGGCAAGAGACAAACGTTTTCTTTGTCCTCCAGACAAGGCGCCAACTTTTAAAGATAAATCGTCTAATTTTAATTTAGATAAAATCTGCTTGTATTGTGTTTCGAAATCCCAAGCATTAAACTGTTCCATTTGCTCAAATGCAGCTTGGTAAGTATCTGTGTCGTCTAAGTTTTTTAACGCTTTTTCGTATTGATTTACAATAGATAGAATTTTATTATCTGTAGCAAATATTGTTTCTTCTATAGTTAAATCTGGGTTTATATCATCTTTTTGTGCTAAGTAAGCAATAGAAATTCCTTTTCTACTTACTACTTGGCCAGAGTCTGGTACATCTAAACCGGCTATAATATTAAGTATAGAAGTTTTTCCGCTTCCGTTTTTTGCCACAAAAGCTACTTTTTGATCTTTATTAATACCAAAAGAGATGTCGTCAAACAATATGCGTTCTCCGTAAGATTTAGAAATGTTTTCTACTGATAAGTAATTCACTATTTGTATTTTTTTACAAAGAAACAAAAAACCCAAGCAAAGGCTTGGGTTTTTGAATCATTTAATTTTAGGGGACGCATTAGGGGTGCTAACTAAATGACTTTTATACTTGTAAAAATATAAGTTAAACACATGCTTGTCAATCCCTGAATTCAGTATATTTTCACTATCCCAGAATTCTAGTGATCCCTGAATTCAGTATATCAATAATTTTAAATTACTGTTTAATAGTGATTTATTATTCGTTATGTGAATGCTACTAAATTAAATTTTAATAAACTTTTTAATTAACCTCTCTTCTCCGTCGCTAATTTCTAGTAAATACATACCAATTTTTAAATTAGAAACTTCAATTGAGTTGTTTCGTAATTTTCCTGATTTTATTGTTTGCCCGATAGAATTAATAATTTTATACGAATTAACAGTACTAGTAGATAACTGTACATTTAATACGGTTTTTACTGGGCTTGGATAAATGTTAAACGATCCGTCTGTAGTGTTAAAGAAAGTATCATTATTAACTATACTGATGTTGTTAGAGGCTGCAACATTGTTTAAACTCACATTGTCTATGGCAATATCTGCTTGCCATGTATTACCAGTAACTCTATTAAATCTTAACTTAATATTACTACCTAAGTATGATGATAAATCTACACTAGCGTTTAACCATTGGTTTCCTTTGTTGCCAGATTCTGTCCAGATACTCGACCAAGAAGCACCGTTATCATCACTAACTTCTACATCTAACGTTCCTGTGTTTGCTGCACCATACATGTGATAATAAAAATTAAATGAAGCTGCAGATACGCTTGATAAATCAAAACAAGGTGATGTTAGTACCGCTTGTTTGGTTGGGTAACCAGTGTTGTTTCCAGAAGCTTCAACAAATAAATATGAATTACCTTCTGTTGCAGAAGTAGGTCCGGTATTATTAGAAGGTGTTCCGTTTGTATTAACAATCCAATTTAGATCATCGTCTGTGTTTTGAGACCAGCTACCAATGTTTCCTTCAAAACCTTCGTTATAAGGAAAAGAACTTACCTCTGCGGTACAACCATTATTATTGTTACTACCGCTAGTTAATTCGATATTATCTAATGCGATATCTGCTTGCCAAGTACTTCCAGTAATTCTATTAAATCTTAATTGAACAGTAGCTCCTATAAATGCATTTAAATTTACATTGGTAGACAACCACTGGTTTCCTTTATTTCCAGATTCATTCCAGATACTCGTCCAACTTGTTCCGTTATCATTACTTATTTCTAAGGTAATTGTACCCATATCTGTTGCACCGTACATATGGTAATTAAAACTGAAGTTTGCAGAAACCTCATTAGTCAAGTCAAAACAAGGTGAGTTTAAAATAGCTTGTTTGTTTGGGTAACCAGTTCCGTCTCCAGATGCTTCTACAAAAACATATGAGTTTCCGTTTGTAGCAGAAGAGGGTCCTGTGTTTCCAGAAGGCGTTCCGTTAGAAGTGATAGACCAGTCAATATCATCCGCAGAAGATTGAGACCATGTACCTAAGTTTCCTTCAAAACTTTCAGTATAAGGAAAAGTTGATACTCCGTTTACACAATTATTAGTGCTTACTGCATTAACATTTATTGTTCTAGAAACTTGGGTTGCTGCATTTCCTGCATTGTCACTTACATTGTAATTTCTAATATATGTACCAGCTGTATCTGTGTTTACATTACCAGTAATAGTTATAGAAGAGGTTAAATTTCCGTCTACATTATCTGTGGCTGTTGCACCTTGTTCAGAATAAGTGTCGCCTACATTTAAATCTAAAGTTGAAGCTCCGTTTAATGTAATTACAGGTGCTATTGCATCTGCGGATGCGGCTTGAATATTTACAGTATAATCTTCAACTTCTCCATAAGAAAAACTTTGACAAGATGTAGGAATGGCATTGTAGCTCATAGAAACTCTCATTCTTGTAGAGGATTCTATTGCAGATGCTGGTACTGTAAATGAAGCCGAAACTGTTGCGTTTTGGTTTGGTGCAACTGATAAAACCTGCTCATTAGCATCCGTGAAATCTCCATCCTTATTAAAGTCAATCCAAACTGCGTAACCTTCGTTGTATTTGGTTCCTGTCCATGTCGGTGTTATAGTTACAGTATAAGTATTACCTTTTATTAAATTAGTTGATGTGTTAGTAAAATCTGAGTAAAACTGAGCACCTGAATTATTGTCTATTGCGCCAAGTTGTACATTACTTATAAATTCATCATTAACATTAGAACTTTGAGAAGCACAATAATTAATAGGGGTAACATCTGTTGTAACAGTTAAAATATTACTTGCTGTAGAAATATTACCTGCATCATCTTTTGCTTTTACAGAGAACGAATATGTTGTGTTAGATGTTAATCCATTTACTACAAAATTAGTGTTTACAGTGTTTCCAACAACAGTACTTCCGTTTAAAATATCGTAAGAATTTACTGCGACGTTATCTGTTGAAGCAGTCCAGTTTAAAGTTACAGATGTATCAGTTTTATTATTTGAAACTAATGCTGTCGGAGCAGTAGGAGCTGTTGTATCTGGTGCTAATGTTGTTGCATTTACAGTTGTACTCTTAACAGAGCTATTGCCCGCACTATCTTTTGCAATAACATAAAAGTTATAGCTAGTATTTGCGCTTAAGCTTGTCGATGTATAGGTTGTAGTTGTAACAGTTGTTAGTAGGTTGCCATTTCTATAAACATCGTAGCCTATAACACCAATATTATCTGTGGATGCATTCCAAGAAAGCTGAACAGAGTTTTCTGTAATATTACTTGTAATTAAGTTCGTTGGAGTAGTAGGAGCTTGCGTATCTGGTGCAGTAGATTGGGTAAATGTACCTGTAAATACACCTCTACCGTATGTAGAAGCTATTATTTTATTATTTGTATTATCGCCAGATACATTCCAATAGTCTAAAGAAGTAACACTAACATCGCTCATACCATTATATGATTGAGACCAATTAGGGTTTGTATCGTTAAAATTTTCTGTAGACCAAACACCTAATTGAGTTGCTATAATTGCTTCGTTAGGTGCTAAAGGATTTAATAAAAAGTCTCTTACAGGAATATTTGGAAGATTCCCTTCTTTGTTTGACCAAGAACTACCTGCGTTAGATGAGTACCAAACACTAGTAACCCCATAATTATGTATTGTTACAATTAAATCGTTTGCAGTTTCTCCAAACCTAATAGAAGAGATTGCGCCAACAAAAGGATTGTTAACTGTTGTAAATGTTGCAGAATTATTGGTAACATTTGTTAGTTTAACTAATCCGCCGTTAGACAAACCAACATACCAAGCATTGTTTTCGAAAGGAGAAGCTCTAAATGCTGTCGGACTTGAAGTTAATGCCGCATTGGTTAATGATCCTTTAGTGTTGGAAGCTACATTTATACTTAAAATAGAGTTACTACTTGCTGTAGATTGATTTGATAATAGTCTATTTGCATTGCTATCATAATCCATCGGGTTTACAAAATCACCAGTACTTTGATCACTAGACAAAGTTGTTGCTCCTCCATCAATTCTTCCTTGACCATTCCAAGGTAAATTAAATCTATAAATTACATTGTAAACATAAGTTGCAATCATGTATTGCCCATCTTTATCTACAAATGTGTAAAATCCGTCTCCATCACTTAAATCTTCAGAAGAGTTTATTCCGTTGGCTGTATTTGCATCTCTAAAAGCTTGTGTACCGTTGTCTTGTGCTCCAGCAGAAAAAATTCCATTTAAATCTCCAACACCATCTGGTCCAATACTTGCTTTTACAAATTGTGTAACATTGTAGTTGTTGTTTCTTGCGTTAATAGAACTACCCGAGTTGCCAGAATAATAAATACCACCATCATTACCAAATAACACTTTCGAAGCATCATTATTACCAAACGCAATAGAATGTTGATCTGCATGTACATTGTTTGGTTGACCAAAACCACCGTACCAATGCGATAATTGAGACCAAGAATTACCTCCGTTTGTAGATTTGAACAAATCGATTCCACCAACATATAAAACATTATCGTTTGCAGGATCAGCTTCGATTACCAAGTCGTAAAATGCTTGACCTCTAGTGAAATCATTTGCAGAAATGCCTGTATCTGCATCATTTGGCAATGCTTTAGAGGTAATTGTATTAAAGCTGTTCGTTGTTTGATAAATATGTACAGGAGAGCTAACACCTTGAGTTAAGGCATATATTTTATTTCCGTTTGTTGCTGATGGTTCTAATTCTACTCTATTAGAATCCGTTAGAGGAGAGGCGTTAGCTTCTGTCCAAGTAGATCCGTTTGTAGAACTGTAAACTCTACCACCACCTTCGCCAAGTGCAGAACCAATGGTTCCCATCCAAAGTTTGTTATCTGCACCAACTTCTAAATCATTAGGAATGTAATAATACGTAGATCCGCCAAAAGAGTAAGACAGATTAGAAGATTCTATTCTGCTCCAAGAACTGCCATTATTTGTAGATCTATAAATACCAGCAGATTGTAAACCCAACCAATTTTTCGGACTTGAAGAATCTCCGTAAACATGAGCGCCAACGGCAACAAAAAGTTCTGTAGAGTTTCCGTTATCCCAAGCTAAAACATCGTTTACATAGTAAATACCTTTTAAAAATAAATTAGAAGCGTTGTAATCAAAAGAATCTGGTCCGGCGGCAGGAATTGTAACAGCAGACCAATTATTACCACCATCTGTTGTAACGTAAACTCCGTTACCTACAACATCTCCAGCGGTATATTGTTCTCCGGTACCAACATACCATCTATTAGAATTTCTAGGATCTACAGTAATAGAGGTTACAGAAAGGTTTCCTGGTACATTTTGCACTCTGCTCCATTGAGAATTTGAATTTGAAATGTTTGTGTTTTTCCATAATCCTCCAGAAACACCACCTGCATAAACAGTATTATTAGAACTGTCATTTGGATCGAACATAATAACCCTTGTTCTACCACCTACGTTATTTGGGCCTCTTTCTTCCCATGCATTCGAGCTGTTTCCGGGGGTTTTTCTAGCCACTCTTTTTTTCATTATTTTCTTTCTGAGTTCGTTTAACTCACCATCATCTAATTTTCCTGTTTCAGGATTTATGGTAAGTTCCCACATCTGCTCGAAATACCTGTTAGGGGGCAATCCATTTTGTTTCCTTTTCTTTTTATCCCAAGTTAATGTTTCTTTATATGGGCTGTTTTTAATAAAATTTTCTAACTTTTTTCTTTTTGATAGCAATTCTTCTTTCTCTTTCTTTTTAACAATTGTTTTTGATAAAAAAAAGGAGAACATTAAAATAGCGATTGAGCTAAATATTAACTTAAAGTAACTGTTTTTTTTCATGTGAATAAAATTTTTAAAAATTCGGGGATTGAATTAATTTGATAATAATATTATTTTTTGCATTTATAATTTATTAAAATATCTTAATTTATTATTAAATACTCATCAAAATTATTAATTTATTGAATATTGTGCAATCCCTGAATTCAGGGTTTTTTGATATCCCTGAATTCAGGGATAGTCTATTATAGTTTCTGCTAAATTTTAAGAGTTTGAGCAAAGTCTATGAATAGATTTTTTATAAAAATCATTTTACTTTAATAGATTCAATTTTTTTAAAATCTTTTTAATAATGGTATATTGCAACGATAATTTTTGATTAAAAAAATCATGAAGATAATAGTACCAATGGCAGGAATAGGTTCTCGTTTA
>JAHDHO010000030.1:0-206 GCA_020631275.1 Polaribacter sp.
AGTCTGTATAATTAGCATATAATTCAAAACCACCGTCTTTTATATAAGAGATTTCTCCTGTTTCTTCTGAAACTAAAAGACAAACAGCATCTGTTTTCTCAGATACACCAATTGCTGCTCTATGCCTTAAGCCAAATCTTGCAGGAATCTTAGTGCTATCAGAAATTGGTAAAACAACTCTTGTAGCTACAATATAATTATCTCTA
>JAHDHO010000030.1:216-22619 GCA_020631275.1 Polaribacter sp.
GGACTATTCTTATAAAAAATACTCTGTAATAAAGCGTCATTTAAAAGCGCATTCATTGTATCGCCAGTATTAATTAAAAAATCTAAACTATTTGTTCTTTCAATAACAATTAAAGCACCCGTTTTAGATTTAGACATTTTTTGGCATGCTTCTATAATTGTTTCGGTATCAATATCTGAACCAATTTCTGTCTGTAAAAATTTTAATTGTTTTAAAAAACTTCTTTTATTGGTAAAATTAGTGGTACCAATCATTAACAAGAATTTTCTTATTTCTTGCTGAAAAACAATAATTAAGGCAATTACACCTCCAGAAAGTAAATATCCTAAAATGCCACTAAGCATTTCCATTTTTAGGGCTTGTGTAATTTTCCAGATTAAGAAAATTAAAGCAATACCAATTACTATATTTATAGCTACGGTTCCTTTTAAAAGTTTATAAATATAGTAGAGTAGTATTGCTACTAGCAAAATATCTAAAACATCTAATAAAGAAAATTCTATAAAATCGAGCATAAAAATTATTGATTTTAGGCTAAAGTACTAATAAATTATTTGGAGAACAATATGGGAATCTATATTAAATAATTATTGTGAAAATAAATACTTATTGCAGCAAACAAGCAAGTTTAGCCCTGATTGAACGGTATGTTTGAGCTCTTTTGAGGAACGAAAAAAGCGAGTAGTGAAAGCAGGAAATAGCTTCTAAAAAATTAAAATAAAGCGTTCATTAATGCTTCTGCTTTAAACCAAAGTATTAATGCAACTGCTAACAATAAAACTAAAAAAAGGCCTCTTTTAGGTTTTGCTTCTTTCTTTCTTCCAAATTTTCTTTTAAACTCCATTTAAAAATATTTTAATAACGAAGATAAAAAAATGTACCGACACAAAAAGTTTTTAACTTTAATAGTTTTCTGAATCGGCAGGATTGTCTGTTAATGTTTCTATAAACTCAATAATATCTTGTTGTTCTTGGGGTGTTAATTCTAAATTATCGAACGGTAAAGTTTGATGCTCTAATTTAAAACCAAGACGGCTACCGCCACCAAGATTGTAAAAATTAAGCACTTCTTCTAGTGTATTGTAAACGCCGTTATGCATGTAAGGTGCTGTTATTGCTGCATTTCTTATACTTGGTGTTTTAAACATACCTTTGTGTAATTCTTCTTTGTAACGCCAATAAAAACCTAAATCGTCATCTAATTTTTTATTCTGATTGGTTTCTGGCACACCAATAACCTCTTTTTCGGTTTCTGTAAAAAATGGAGGAACGGTTCCGTTTGTTAATGGCATAAAATGGCAGGTTGCACATAGTGCTTTTCCCATAAATAAATTGTAGCCTTTCTTTTCGCTTGCTGTAAATGTGCTTTCTTGTCCTCGAATATTTCTATCGAATTTAGAGTTGAAACTATTTAATGTAGACACATAAGAAGAAATTGCTTTAATTACTTCTCTATTACTTTTTGGCACGATGTTATAAGCTTCTGTAAATAATTTTATATACGTGGTATCTTTTAAAATGTCTTCTGAAAACGTATGAACTTCTGTGTTAAATTCTTTAGAATTACTAAAAACCATCGAAATTTGATCTAATAAATCACGAGATCGACCATCCCAAAAGAAACTTTTTTGAAAGGCTGAATTGATTAACGTTGGTGTATTTCTTAATAATAAATTCCCTTTATTATCTTTGTTTAAAGCAACACCATCTGCATAACCTTTTGCTGGCAAATGACAACTGATACATGCCATTTTTTTATCTTTTGATAATGTAGGATCAGAAAATAATTTTTTACCTAAACTTATTTGTTTTTCTGTAGGATTTCTATTTGATGGTGGCGTAAAGTAATTTAAATTGAAAGAATTGTTTTCGAAAAAAGTAGGAGCATCAAAATTAAAAGGTTCAGATTTTACAGGTTGCCATAATTCTGATTCTTTTCTAATTGCTACCCAATTTTTTGTAATGGAATTAAAATAATCTCTTGTAAAAGTAAATCTATCAAAAGTATTAAAATCTGTATTCTTTTCTATAAAAGTGATAGCTTTCTCTATATTTTCTCTAAATTCTAAATCTAAATTGTTATTTTTTGCTTGAATTATTGGTTGTAATGTTTTAGAGTAGACAAATAATAAACTTTCTAGAGAAGTAATGGTTTCTGAGATTCCTAGATGGCTAACTGGTGTATCGAAACCAGAAATTGCCAAACTAGCAATTCTAAATAATTGTTGATGTGTGGCTATAAAAAATCGTTGCGGATTTAACTTTCTTTTTAAAGCACCCTTTTTTAATACCGAAAATAATCCTTTTGTAACATATATTTCTTTATTAAAATCTACTTCTGATGTTTCTAAATCGTAGATACTTTCTTCTATTTTCTGTAATCCGACAGGTTCTAATATTTTACCATTATCTTCTTTGTAAAAAGGTAACGCTGGTCCATTTGCTCGATGTCCAACTTCTGGATTTAAATATGAAATATAAGGTTCTGCTTTTTTAAAATTTTCTCTTACTTTTTTAAAGTAAAACTTTGTTTTATTGCCTTTAAAACCTTCTTGTTTTAAGCTGTCTAAATAACTAATTGCTGTGGAAATGTTTTCTATATAAAAATTTTGAGCAGTCGACCAATCGATCTTAGTTGTGTACTTTTTTTCTTGCTTTTTATTACAAGAAATAGTTAGTATTAATATTGATATAAATAAAGTAGTTTTAATTTTCATAAAAAAAGTATAAAAACAAATGAATCTCTATGTTACATAGAGACTCATTTTATAAAATAAATTTAATGTTAATTATCTAGGTAAACCTTGTAATAAAACTATTTGACCACCTTGATTATGAGGTAAATTTGCAGATCTAAAATCTTCACTTTGCCAATAATGTGGTTGTAATGCAAGAATAAAAGTATCTGGTTGACCTATTTTATCAGAAACATCTATTAATGCCCCAAATTCTCCAGAGAAATTACTGCTTCCTGTTGGAGATAAGTTACTTTCTATTTTTAACTCTAATACAACGTTTGCATTGTTACCGCTTAAATCTGTTTGATAAATTTGTGCTGCATGATTTCTACTAAAAGAATTAGGGTCTTCTTGCACATATACATAGTTTTCTGTTACGCAAATATTATCAGGGCTTTGTAGTTCTGCTAGGTTTCCGTCTTTATTATTAGTATCTGTATTTCCGCTAATAATTTGAGTTAATTTTCCTTCTAACGGATTTGTATCGTCTAATTCTAATTTATAAACAGTACCCCAATCATTATAGGTTCCTCTTCCTGGACCTCTACCAGTTACTGCAAAAAACACATTTCTTGCATTTGCATCCGATCCTTTTTGATAATCTACATCTTCTACTCTCATAAATTGAGATGCAAAAACGTTTGTACAAGCAGTCTCCATTTCACTTTTAGTCATGCTTGCACCATTTTCTATTTCAACAAACTCTACATCATATGTATTACCAAAATCTAAACTACCTTCGTTGTAAACAGTAGATGCATCAACACTTTTAACTCCTTTTGCTCCATCAGAAACTTGTTTAAATCTTAACACGTAAATTTTACCATTTTCTAAATCTGCGTCTCCGTTTTCAGAAACATACATTGTTACTTGTCCTTCAGAACCGCTAGAATCATCATCGCCACCAATAATTACAGTTTTACCCGAATAGGCGTCTTTAGGTAATGGTACTGCGTTTTCCCAAGAAAACTCACCTAAAGCATCTAAACCAAAATCTGCAGTAGGTGCTGGTGTTTCTACCCAAGGGTCAATTGCTTTTACATCGTATGCAATGCTTTCTGATGCAGATAAGAAAATGTCTTTATCACCACCATGAATTTCTTTTTCCCACATTGTAGCAGAACATTGTCTTGCAAAATCTGCAACACCAGCATTTAGTAACCAATCTCCTTCTAAAGGATTCATAAACTCATCAAAACGAATTCTAGAAACACCATAGTCATCTTCTGCGTTTACTACTAAAATATATTCATCTCCGTCTTTTAAAAATCCGGCACCATCTTGTGCTCCTAGCAAACGAAAACCGTTAGATAATACATCTGTAGAGCTTATTAAAGAATACGCTTTTAAATCTGTGTAATTTGTATTAATTTTTACTAAAGGAGATAATGTAGACTTGTTTGAAAATAGTTCTGGACTAGGAGTAAAGTCTTGCCCATCTTTACCATCTTTTCCGTCTTGCCCATTTTGTCCGTTTACACCGTCAATTCCGTTTAAGCCATCTTCAGCACAACTTGTTATTAAAGTAAAACTAGCACTCATAAATGTAAGCGCTAAAAATAATTTTGTAATTGGTTTTTTCATGATTATAATTAAAAGTTAGTTATGACGCCAAAACTATAATTATAAAAAAAAGGTATTGTTAACTAAGAAAAACCATATTGTTAAACTAGGGTTAGATAAAAGTTAAGAACTTTATCTAAATATTACGAGCGGTAAAAATTGTATTTACAACCTTTACCGCTCGATAGTATATTTGTAAGAAAACTACTTTTTTGTAGCTCTTAGCATTTCTCTTTTACCTGGTGGGCCTGGTAAACGTTCTACAAAGAAACCAACTGCTTGCATAGCTCTTCTAACACTGCCTTTAGCAGAATAGGTTACTAAAATTCCGTTTGGTTTTAATGCTTTGTACATCTTTAAGAAAATTTCTTCGGTCCAGAGTTGTGGTTGTACACGTGCACCGAATGCATCATAATAAATTAAATTAAATGCGTTTTCATCATTTATATCTTCAAAAAATTGTTTTCTTTTGGTTAAAGTAAAATTATCAGAAATCTGATGCTTTTTTTCCCATGAAACATCATGCATTTTTTTAAAAACTTCTTCTTGTTCTTTTGCTTCTAAAACTGCAACAAAATTCATTTTATCAATTTCATCTGCTGTAACAGGGTAAGCTTCTACACCAACATAATCAATTTCTTTTTTACCTTCTAAATAAGTTATAAAACAGTTAAGACCTGTGCCAAAACCAATTTCTAGTATAGAAACTTTGTCTGCAACAACTTCTTTTAAACCACATTTTATAAAAACATGGTAGGTTTCATTGATAGAACCATTTTTAGAATGATATTGCTCATCCCAATCTGGTAGATGTATGGTAGAAGAACCATCCGAAGTAATTAATATTTCTCTTTTCAAAATGTAACTTTATTATAAAGTAATTTCAGATTTTAATAAAACTCCGTTTGCTTCAAAAGCATATTCTTTTTTTGGAGCAGTTATTTTTGCTATTTCATCAGCACTTTTACCTGCATCTTCTGCATAATGCTTTAACTCATCTACTGGCGTTATTTTTACAAAAGCTTTACCTGATACAATTACTTCTTTACCTTGAGAATCTAAGGGCATAAAAAAGCCATAATCTTTAAAACGTACCATTGTTTCTGTTTCGTTTTCTAAAGGCAATTTCATCCAACATCCTTTTTTAACACAAACTTCTTTAATATTAGAGGCAAATTTTACATCTATAGTATCACCAACGTTCATAGTTTCAAATTTTGCAAGCATTGCTTTAGAAGTTAAAGCATTTTCTTTAGAAATTTCATCTCCGTATGATTGAAAAGCAAATGTTTTTGGTGCTGGTGTTGTTGCTTCTTGGTTACTTCCTTTTTTAACCTCTTTACATCCAGTAAATACTAAAAGTGCTACAGCACATAATTTTACAACTAATTTCATATGATTTATTTTTAATAACTTGTTTTACAAATGTAATCAATTTAACAGTAAAACGACCTTTTTTATGTTACTACAGATGAATAAATTATGTACATTTGTAGAGAAATTTAATCAAACAAATTATGAATTCTAACATAGAAATCAAACATATAGAAAAGTCGAAAATAGACTCAGTTGATTTTAATAACTTGCCTTTTGGTAGTGTTTATTCTGATCATATGCTAACTTGTACGTTTAAAGATGGTAAATGGCAAGATGCTGTTATAGAGCCTTTTGCTCCAATTTCTTTAGATCCTTCCGCTAAGATTTTTCATTACGGACAATCTATTTTTGAAGGGATGAAAGCTTATAAAGATACAGACGGAAATACATTATTATTTAGACCTTTAGATAACTGTAAGCGTTTAAATAAATCTGCAGAGCGTTTAGTGATTCCGCAAATACCAGAAGAAACTTTTATGAATGGTTTAAAAGCTTTATTAAAAGTAGATGACGCTTGGATACCAACAAAAGAAGGTAGTTCTTTATACATTAGACCATTTATGTTTGCTTCGGGTAATGGTTTTCATGCATCTCCTGCAGATGAATATAAATTTATGATTTGTACTGCACCTTCAGGAGCTTACTTTGCTGGTAAAGTAAAAGTTTTAATTGAAGAAAAATATGCACGTGCTGCAAACGGTGGTGTTGGTTTTGCAAAAGCTGGTGGTAATTATGCTGCACAATTTTATCCAACTCAATTAGCTATAGAGAAAGGTTACAACCAAGTAATCTGGACAGACGACAATACACACGAGTATATTGAAGAGGCTGGTGCAATGAATATTTTTATTAGAATTAACGATACGTTAATTACTAGCCCAACAAACGATAGAATTTTAGACGGTATTACACGTAAAAGTATTATTCAAATAGCTAAAGATTTAGATATTAATGTAGAAGTTAGAAAGATTTCTGTAACAGAAGTAATCGCTGCTGCAAAATCTGGAGAGTTAAAAGAAATGTTTGGTGCAGGTACAGCTGCAGTAATATCTCCTATTGCAGGATTTGGTTTTCAAGAAAATGATTACGATTTACCAGAATTAGAAAAACCTTATGCAGCCCTTTTAAAGAAAACAATTACAGATATTCAAACAAATAAAACAGAAGATCCTTATGGTTGGAGAGTTCAACTATAAATAAATTTTCAAGCAGTATAAAAGCACTAAGTAAAAACTTAGTGCTTTTTTTTACTTTATTATTAAACTAAGCATATAAAGAACCATACTAACTATCAAGAAAATTTAATTTGATTAATTTTGTACTTTTATAAAAAAAATATGAAAACTAAATTTATTACTTTTTTAGCTACTATTTTATTACTTCTTTCTTGTGGTAGTGGTAAAACTTTCCAAAGTTTTTTTAATAATCATAAAAAAGATATTGGCGTAACAGCATTTCAAGTTCCTAATTTTATGCGCGCATTGTTAACTAATATTTCTCCTGAAGTTAACAACTTATTTGGTAACGTAAAAGATTTTAAATTCATAACTTTTACAGATATAGATCAGCAAAAACAGACGCAGTTAATTAATGAGATGAATTTGGTTACAGACAACAACTTTACAGACATGTTGAGAAGTAATCGACCAGAAAAAACTAAAATAGTTTCTGTAAAAGAAGATGGAGATGTAGTAACCCAAGCAATTATTTTTAACTCTACATTAGCAAAAACATCTGTCTTTTATTTAAAAGGTCGTTTTGACCCAAATCAAATTAGAAAATTATCCGAAGAAAACCAATTTGAAAACCTTTCAAATAAATTAATTCAAAATTACCAAATAACACCAAGTACTAAAATTACACCTGGTTTTAATCCAAATTAAAAAATGAAAAAAATAGTAGTTGTTTTTACTTTATTATTGATGATATCTTGTAATTCGCAAGGCAAAAGACCATTAATGGGCGTTACTGAATATCAACAAAAATTAAATGCAAATTATAAAGACGCTTCTAAATCACCTTTAAAAAAGAGAGATTTAAAAAAGTTTAAAGGCTTAGATTTTTTTCCTGTAGATTCTACTTTTATAGTAACCGCAAAATTAATTAGAACAGAAAATGCACCAACATTTGAAATGGCAACAACTACAGATAGAAAACCTTTGTACAAAGAATTTGGTAAATTAAATTTTAAATTAAAAGGAAAAGATATACAACTAACTATTTACCAGAGTCAAGACGATTTAAGAGACGAAAAATATAAAGACTATTTATTTTTACCGTTTACAGACAACACCTCTGCAGACCAATCATACGGTGGCGGACGTTATATGGATGTAATGCTTACAGACATAAAAAAAGATGATACAATAGAGTTAAATTTTAACAACACATACAACCCTTATTGCGCCTATAACGACAAATATTCTTGCCCACTAACACCAAGAAAAAATCACATCGACTTAGAAGTAACAGCAGGAATTAAAGATTTTAAAAAATAATTTTAGAAGCTATTTCCTGCTTTCACTACTCGCTTTTTTCGTTCCTCAAAAGAGCTCAAACAAACCGTTCAATCAGGGCTAAACCTATTTGCTAGCAATTAGAAATTTAAATAACGTATATTACTGATTAATAGAAATATCTGCTTCTAAATCTGCTGCAATAGCTTTCTCTAAATCAATTAAATCTTGTTTTCTAACCTTTAGTTTGGTTTCTGCATGTGCTTTTGCATTTAATTTAGAAGACATTTCTGCAACTTTAATAGCTGTTGGTAATAAAAGATCTTCATCAACAATAACATCTAAAAACCCAGCATCTACAGCTTGCTTAGTATTATAAATTTCTGCATTATTTACACTTCTATTTAAATATACTTTAGACAAACGCGCTTTTGCAATTGCAATACCTGCATTGTGCATTGTCATACCAATTAAAACTTCATTTAAACCAATTTTAAAATCTCCTTTTACACCAATTCTGTAATCGGCAGATAATAATAAAAAAGCGCCTTTAGCAATTGCATGACCAGAACAAGCTATAATTATAGGCTTAGCAAAAGATAACATTCTTAAAGACAACCTAGAACCACTAGTAACTAATTCTTTGGCAGATTCGGGTGACTTTGTCATAAATTTCAAATCAAAACCTCCAGAAAAGATTCCTTTTTGCCCTGTTAAAACAACCACTTTATTCTCTTGCTCGGCTTTATCTAAACTTAAATTTAAACCATCAATAACAGCAGGAGAAATAGCATTGGCCTTACCATTATTAATTGTTATTAATGCATAATTTTCTTCAGATTTATAGGTAACAAATTCGTTCATTTTATCATTTTTAATTAGTTAAAACAAGGTACAATAAAATCTTAAAAAGTATAGAGTTTCTATTAATATTTGATTAGTAAAAGTTTAAATCTTCTTAATATTAAATTGTTTATTTTTGCCCTTTCACTTTTAAAAAATTGATCTCTAGTTATTTATTAATTCAATTATAATAATGAAGTTAACTAAAGGTTTTTGTAAAATTTTATGACTAAAATTAAACAATTTTTTTTCTCTTTTCAACAAAGTTTTTCTTTGCTTTTTCTAGTTAAATGGACTTTTATTTGTTTACTTATTGGGGCATTAACAGGAAGTGCTTCTGCGGTTTTTCTTTGGACGTTAGAATGGGCAACAACATATAGAGAAACAAATATTTGGATTGTTTGGTTACTACCAATTGCAGGTTTAATAATTGGTTTGTCTTATCATTATTTTGGTAAAAGTGTTGTAAAAGGAAACAATATGTTGTTAGAAGAATATCATTCTCCTAAAAAAGTAATTCCTTTAAAAATGGCTCCTTTGGTTTTTTTAGGAACAATTTTAACTCATTTATTTGGTGGTTCTGCTGGTCGAGAAGGTACAGCAGTACAAATTGGTGGTGCTATTGCAGATCAATTTACCAAAGTTTTTAAACTTTCTAAAGTAGACAGAAAAATACTTTTAATAGCTGGTATAAGTGCAGGTTTTTCTTCTGTGTTTGGCACACCATTGGCAGGTGCAATATTTGCTTTAGAAGTTATGGTTATTGGAAGAGTAAAGTTCGATGCAATTGTACCAAGCTTTTTAGCAGCAGTTTTTGCAAACTATTTTTGCGATTTTTGGCAAATTTCTCATCATACACATTATACAATTTCTACAGTAGCAGAGTTAACGCCAGTTACTGTATTGTGGGCATTATTAGCAGGAATTATTTTTGGATTAACTAGTATGTTGTTTTCAAAATCTACACATTTCTGGGGCAAAACATTTAAAAGCTTAATTAATTATCCGCCATTAAGACCCGTAATTGGTGGTGTAATTTTAGCAATAACTTGGTATCTTATTGGCACTACAAAATATATGGGACTTGGTGTACCAACTATTGTTGATGCTTTTGATATCAACCTAAATTCTTACGATTTTATCTTAAAACTTTTGTTTACCTCTTTTACACTTGGTGCAGGATTTAAAGGAGGAGAAGTTACTCCGTTGTTTTTTATTGGCGCAACTTTAGGTAATGTTTTAATATGGTTTATACCATTACCAATGCCACTTTTAGCTGGTATGGGTTTTGTTGCTGTATTTGCTGGCGCAACCAACACGCCAATTGCTTGTACAATTATGGGAATTGAATTATTCGGAATTGAATCTGGCGTTTTTATAGCTTTAGCATGTACAAGTGCATTCTTGTTCTCTGGACATTCTGGTATATATTCTGCTCAAATTATAGGTAGTTCTAAACATATATTTCATAAAAAAGAAGAAGGATTAACACTTACTGATGCAGACAATCTGCGCAATAAGAATTAATCCTTTTTAATATTTTGTTGATTTAGTTACAATTCTAAATCATCTACATCTACCCAATTTTTCTTTTGAGTTACTGTTCCTTTGTTTAATATTACAACTCCTGGATTTGCTCTAATCATTGTTTTTAAAGTTGTTTCATCACAAAATAAAAATTCGAAAGGCAAATTGTATTTTTCTTTAGCAAGATTTAAATCATCAGAAAAAGAAGCAGAAACACCGTAAACCGTATAACCTTTTTCTTTTGCTTTGTTAGAAATATCTTTAATTGCCGGAAAACCCTTAACATCAGACTTGTCTAAATTGTAAACAATTACCAACATTACCTTTTCTTTGTCTAATAAAACTGGCGCTAAATCTTGTTGGGTATCTTCTAACATAAAATCATGCACTGGCGGTATAGAGCCATCCGCAGGATATTGCATTCCTTCTTGTAAGTTTTTACCAATAGCATAAGCTCTAAAATCTATTATTGGTAAATGTGTTAAAACATGTTGTACAATAAATAAGAAAATACCTAAAGATAAAAAGGTAATTATTTTCGGAATTTTACCTTTAAAAATTGGGTTTATCAATTCAACTTTAATTAATAAAACTACAATTAGTGCAATTAGAATTACGTTTTTATAGAAAGTTTCCCAAGGTGTTAATTTTATCGCATCACCAAAGCAACCACAATCTGTAACTTTATTATAGTAAGCAGAATACCATGTTAAAAATAAGAAAATTGTAGTAATAATTAACAAACTCCAAACAGTCGCTTTAGGTTTATATCCAATTAAAATCATAACACCTAATAGTATTTCTGCTACAATTAAAATTATTGCAAATGGTAAAGCATACGGAATTAAAAACTCCATATTTAAAACACTTTCAGAGAAATATTCTTGAAATTTATATTGAGAACCAATAGGATCTACCAATTTTACAAAGCCAGAAAAAATAAATAAGGCTCCCACTATAATTCTAAATAATTGTATTATTATTTTCATTTTACGTTTTTTATCTTATTGTAATGTTATTTATTTTATCATTTACGGTTAAATAATAAATAGCAAAAAATAATCTTCTTTTGATGCCTTTAAATTCTTCTGCTTTAAGCTTGTAAAATGCAGCAGCGTTCACACTAAAAGAAATTTCATTTGACATTTTAAAAATTTTATGGAAATCTCTAAATAATACATCTTCTTCTTTTAAACTTTCTAAAAACAACATGTATTTACCAATTTGATTAAGATCATAATTCTCTTCTGTTATCTTATGCTTCAAGTCTATATCTTTAAAATAAGTTGGATGAACCCAAATTTCTTTTAAGAAAAGACTATCAATCTTAGAGTACAATTCCTGCTGTAGTTTGTAATCTATTTTAAGATCTAGAGTTTTATTTCCATTAATTGCATTTGTGATTGTTTTTTTATTAAAATCGAAATAACAAGCTTCTTTAGTTATATTTTTTTCTAAGCATAATTGGCTTTCAAAAAAATCTACAATTTTAGCCAAATCTTTCAACTCATTATTTGTAAAGAACTTAGACATGGAAGCATCTGCCTTCATTTCATCTAATGTAGAATTCTTTATAAATGAGTTTGAAATAAAACTAATTGCAAGTAAATAAATTAACTTTTTCATATTAATAATTTTAAAAAGATTCCTAATTCCCTAAGTGAATCATTGCAAAAACTGCATAATTAATCATGTCTTGGTAATTGGCGTCTATACCTTCCGATACAATTGTTTTACCTTTGTTGTCTTCAATTTGTTTTACACGTAATAATTTCTGTAAAATTAAATCGGTTAAACTAGAAACGCGCATATCTCTCCAAGCTTCACCATAGTCATGATTTTTATTCATCATTAATTCTTTAGTGATTTTTGCATGTTCATCATATAAAACGGTTGCTTCTTCAGTATTTAAATCCGGATTTTCTACCACACCTTTTTCTAACTGAATTAAAGCCATTATCGAATAATTTATAATTCCTATAAATTCAGATTTCTCACCTTCGTCTACTTTTCTAACTTCATTTTCTTGTAATTGACGAATTCTAGTTGCTTTTATAAATATTTGATCTGTTAAAGATGGTAAGCGTAAAATTCTCCACGCAGAACCGTAATCGCTCATTTTTTTTATAAATAAACTTCTACATTCTTTAATTACAGCATCATATTGTTTAGATGTATCTTGCATTCTATTTTATTAAAAGTATTTGTTCAAAAATACTAAATACTATAAGCTTTTCTTTTATTTTTACAGAAGTTTTTTAAAACTACATTCATAATTTAAAAATAAGTAAAATGACCATAAATTGTAAAGGAACCTTAATCGATCTTTCATCGCCTAAAGTTATGGGAATTTTAAACATTACACCCGATTCTTTTTTTGATGGCGGTAAGTATAAAAATGAGTCTGATATACTTTCTCAAACAGAAAAAATGTTAACAGATGGCGCGACCTTTATCGATGTTGGCGCATATTCTTCTAGACCAGGCGCAAAACATATTTCAGAAAAAGAAGAGTTACAAAGAATTGTTCCTGTAATTAATTTGTTACTTAAAAATTTTCCTGAAATCATTATTTCTGTAGATACTTTTAGAAGTAAAGTTGCCAACGAAACTATAAATGCAGGTGCAGCTATTGTAAACGATATTTCTGGCGGAAATATGGATGACAACATGTTCGAAACCGTTGCCAACCTTCAAGTACCTTACATTTTAATGCATATGTTAGGTACACCGCAAAACATGCAGAAAAACCCTGTGTATAACAATGTAATTCAAGAAATTATTAGTTTTTTTGCTGCTCAAATACACAAATTACATCAGCTAAAACTTAATGATGTAATTATTGATGTTGGTTTTGGTTTTGGTAAAACTATCAATCATAATTTTGAAATTCTTAAAGATTTGAGTTTATTTAAATCATTAGATGCTCCTATTTTAGCAGGAATTTCAAGAAAATCTATGTTATATAAAACACTAGACATTACTGCGCAAGAAGCTTTAAATGCAACAACATCAGCCAATACAATTGCACTTTTAAATGGCGCAAATATATTAAGAGTACACGATGTAAAAGAAGCAATTGAAGCTATTAAAATTGTAAATAAGATTTCTTTTTAGAAGCTATTTCCTGCTTTCACTACTCGCTTTTTTCGTTCCTCAAAAGAGCTCAAACAAACCGTTCAATCAGGGCTAAACTTGTTTGCAATCGATACTGCGTTTTTATTTTTTAAATGTTCTTCCTTTCCAATTATATTTATAAAAAAGTGATTTAAAAACAATAAATACACTAAAAAAAGGATACAAAATACTACTAAAAAGATACCATTTGTAAAAAGATTTTTTATGACTGTAAAAATTCATAGCAGGTATAAACAATAGTATATCGATACAAATTTTTACGAAAATAGGTGTTAGAATAAAAAGTAAGTTATTTGATAAGAAAATACTTAATACTACACTAAGGTTAATCAGAAAAATTAGCAAACCAATTAATTTTACAAAAATAGATTTTAGATTACTAGTTTTAGATGCCCAACGTACTCGTTGATTTATTAAATCGGAATTTGTTGTTACCGGAAAGGTAGTAACCATTGCATCTTTAGACTTTAAAAACTGAACCTTTTTTTTGTAGACTTGTTTAAATTTTTCGAACAAGAAAATATCGTCACCGCTTGCAATTTTTGTATTGCCTTTAAAGCCATCTAATTCTAAAAAAACATCTTTTCTATAGGCTAAATTAGCTCCATTGCATAAAAACGGAAACCCGATTCCGAAACCACCAATTGTTGTAGCTTGCAAACTCATAAAGTCTAGTAACTGAAACTGTTCTAAGGAAGTGTTTTTAACAATGTAATTTACAGGTGCAACTACCATTTTAGGTTGTTTCTCTTTTATAAAGCAACTAAAGACTTTTAACCACTCTTTGGGTAAAATACAATCTGCATCTGTAGTAACAATCCAGTTGTTTTTTGCAACTGCAATTGCAGAGGTAATTGCGTCTTTTTTTGGGGAATTAGAAACGCGCTTATTTTTAAGAATAGTATAATTAATTCCTGTTTCTTTTAAGGTATTAGCTACTATTTCTGTAGAGTTATCAGAAGAAGCATCATCAATAAATAAAAATTCTACAAATTCTAAATTGTAATTTAATTCTAAAATAGAATTTAACAATAAAGGCAATTTTTCAGATTCATTTCTAAAAGGAATAATAACTGTAAACTTAGTGAATTGAGTGCTTGTTTTGTAAGTAAATTCTTTAACTCTAGTAAAGCCAATTGCTAAAGAGATAATTAATACCGCATAAAGTACGTACAAAAAAATGAGTAGATAAATCATGCTAATTTTTTAGGTTTAAATGTGATAACAAAATAACTGCCAATAATTGAAGGTAGAACAAAATTAAGCACCCACATTAATGTTGTAATACTTAAGATAATTATAGAATTTACTCCTAAAATTTCAAAAATTAATAAAGCTATCGAACCTTTTAGAACTGCATCAAAAATAGATAACATTGGTATAAAAGAACTTATTAGATACATAGTGCTAATACCTGATATAGCGCCAATATAGCTAATGTTTGTTTTTAAAAGTATCAATAAAAAATAAAATTGATGAGAAAAAACAAGGTATCTTAAAAAAGAGTATAAAGCTACATTTAGATGTGTTTTTAGTTTGATTTTTACAATACGATCTTTAAAAAAATTCAATTTAGAAATTACCAATTTCCAGAGAACTAATATTAAAATAGAACTTGTGCATATTAAAATAAAAACAGAATAAAAATTAGAGAGATTAATGTTTATTGGATGGTTTTTATAGAAATAAACGAAACCTAGAACTCCGAAAAATACCGTTGCTATTAATTGATGTAAATTACCAATAAGGTTTAAATGCAATATTTGGATTCTCTTGTTTTTTGTAAAATACAAGGCTTTTGCACCGTATTCTCCAATTCTATTTGGCGTAATTAATGATGCTGTAAGTGATGCTAAAGATTGTTTTGCAGCAGTAATTAGGTTAATGTTTTTTAATTCTTTAACTAGTGTTTTCCATTTTAATATTTCTAATAACCAGTTTATGAACGTTAGTATGAGTAGAAAACTACAATTTTTAAATGAAAAGAGCTCAGATTTAATTAAAACACTTTTAAAATCATCTAAAGACAATAACTTATTAAAGTATAGTTTATGCCAAATAAAATATGCACATATAAATACAATCGTTAGTTTTATGAGCAACCAAAAGATTTGTTTAGATTTGTGTGTTTGCGAATATTTCATTGTTTTGCAAAGTAATAAATAATCATCATTAAGTTTAATGATAAATTCAAAAAACAATTTGCGCTTTTGGCTACAGAAAAAATAATTTTAGGAATTGATCCCGGAACAACAATTATGGGCTTTGGAGTTATAAAAGTGGTTGGTAAAAAAATGGAATTTGTTCAGATGAACGAATTGCTTTTAAAAAAATACGAAGATCATTATTTAAAACTAAAGCTAATTTTCGAAAGAACCATAGAACTTATTGATACATATAACCCTGATGAAATAGCGATTGAAGCTCCTTTTTTTGGTAAAAATGTACAATCGATGTTAAAGTTAGGTAGGGCGCAAGGCGTTGCAATGGCTGCGGGTTTGTCTAGAGAAATTCCTATCACCGAATATTTACCAAAGAAAATTAAAATGGCAGTTACTGGTAGCGGAAGTGCTAGTAAAGAACAAGTTGCACTTATGTTAAAATCGCTTTTAAATTTAAAATCATTACCAAAAAATTTAGATGCAACAGATGGTTTGGCTGCAGCAGTTTGCCATTTTTATAACTCTGGTAGAGTAGTAGGTGGAAAAAATTATACTGGTTGGGCGAGTTTTGTAAAGCAAAATGAAAAGAGAGTTAAAAAGTAATGGCAGGAATATACATTCATATACCATTTTGTAAACAAGCATGTTTTTATTGCGATTTTCATTTTTCTACATCTTTAAAGAAAAAAGAAGAAATGTTGTTTTGCCTAAAAAAGGAAATTGAACTTAGGAAGGAAGAATTAAACAGCGAAAAAATAGAAACTATTTATTTCGGTGGCGGAACGCCATCTGTATTAAATACAGTAGAAATAAATGATTTGATTAATACTGTATACAATCATTTTAAAGTTGTAGAAAACCCAGAAGTAACTTTAGAGGCGAATCCTGATGATTTATCCGAAGAAAAAATAATAGAACTTTCTAAAACAGTAATCAATAGATTAAGTATTGGTGTGCAATCTTTTTTTGAAAAAGATCTAAAATTGATGAATCGTGCACACAATGCATCCGAAGCAAAAAAATGTTTAGAAATTGCCACAAAATACTTCGAGAATATTTCGGTAGATTTAATATATGGCATACCTGATTGTACCAATAGAGAATGGGAAGAAAACATAAAAACAGCTTTAAGTTTTGGTATTCCGCACATATCTAGTTATGCGCTTACGGTAGAACCAAAAACGGCATTAGCGTCTTTAATAGAAAAAGGAAAAATTAAAAATGTAGATGATGTTAAGGCAGAAGAGCAGTTCCAAATTTTAACCAATACATTAAAAAAAGAAGGATTTATACATTATGAATTGTCTAATTTTGGTAAAGAAAGTTATTTTAGTAAAAATAATTCTTCTTATTGGTTAGGTAAATCTTACTTAGGTATTGGGCCTTCTGCACATTCTTTTAATGGAAAAGAAAGAAGTTGGAATGTTAGAAATAATTCGAATTATATAAAATCTATATTTGAAGATAAATTGCCAATAGAAAGAGAAACGCTCTCTGTAACTGACAGGTATAACGAATATGTAATGACAGGTTTACGAACAGTTTGGGGAGTTTCTTTGTTAAAAATAAACAAAGATTTTGGAGATGATTATTTAAATTATTTAGAAAAATTATCGAAAAAATTTATAATCGAAGATTTATTGTATATTGAAAATGAAACCTTAAAAACTACGCAAAAAGGAAAGTTTTTAGCTGACGGAATTGCATCAGATTTGTTCAAATTAAATTAAGGTTTAAAAAATAGTAAAGTATAAAATGAAAGCAACTATAGAGTATAACTCAAGAAAAATAGAAGTAAATATCTCTAATCCTATAGATATTTCAATTCCTATAGATTCTACTAAAAAAAACGTAAATGCTTGGTATTTAGATGATCCTACAATTACTGCAGAAAAAATAGATGGAGAAACCATAAAGGTATCTGAAGGTGCTGTGGTAAATTTTAATACAATTCATTTTAATCCACATTCTCATATAACACACACAGAATGTGTAGGTCATATTACAGAAGAAGTGCATTCTGTAAACAAAAATTTAAAGTACTTTATATTTTTAACTGAGGTTGTTACTATTGCACCGTTGTTTCATAATGGAGATTTTATGATCGGAGTAAAGCAATTAAAAACAGCTTTAAAAAATAAGAAAAGAGATGCTATTGTAATTAGAACGCTACCTAATTTAGATGATAAAAAAAGTATGCAGTATTCGAATACAAATCCTACATACTTGTCTGAAAAAGCCGCAATTTACCTAAGAGAAAAGGGTATAAAACATTTATTAGTTGATTTACCTTCTGTTGATAAAGAAAATGACAATGGTAAGTTATTATCTCATAATGCATTCTGGAATACTGCAGGAGAAATTAGAATGGACGCTACTATTACAGAATTTATATATGTACCAAATGATGTAGAAGATGGCGAATATTTATTAAACTTAATGATTGCTCCTTTTGAAAACGATGCAACACCAAGTAAGCCTGTTTTATATAAGATTATTAAATAGATCATAAAAAAAAGCCTTTTTAACTTGAAGTTGAAAAGGCTTTTTTATTGATCTAATTTTTAAAACCATTTTTTTCGTTTAAAATACCAAATTGAAGCAATAGTTACTAAGACCATTATTCCTAATAAAATAAAGTAACCGTATTTAAATTTTAACTCTGGTATATATTCGAAATTCATACCATAAATTCCTGCTAAAAAAGTTAACGGAATAAATATTACAGATAAAATTGTAAGTGTTTTCATTACTTCATTTAATCGATGCCCTTGAATACTAAAAATTAAGTTAATCTTACTTTCTAGTTCTTGCAATTCAAAATCGATATTAGAAATTAAGTTGTTTGTTTGTTCTTTTAATTCGCTAAAATATTTTACATCAAAACCATCAATTTCAATTTTTTCTAATTTTACAATTGTGTCTTTTAAACTCATTGTAGCCTTTTTAAAATTGAACAATTCTTGTTTTCTTTGTTCAACTAAAGATGTAAATTCTGGTGTTGGTTTTATGTGTGTAGAGTTTAGTTTATCGGCACTTAAAACAGCGTTTTCTTCATAAGTGTCTTGGTAGTTATCTATAATAGATTCTAAAAGTAGAAATAGCAAATAATCGGCTCTTTTCTTTCTAACAATTCCTTTATTGCCCTCTAAACGCTCACGAATCCAATTAAAATAATCGCCATGTTTTTCTTGAATAGACCATAAAAAATCAGCAGAAACAATAAAAACCATCTGTTCAGAATCTAATTTTCTACTTTCGGTAATTAAAACACGAGTAGTAATAAATAATAAATTGTCTAATAAAATTACTTTATTTGGGTGTTCTTCATCACTTAACAATTTTATCAAAAAGTCATCTAAATTATTTTGATAAATTACCTTTTTGTATTCATCTTGATACTTAATTCCGTAGGTGTTTAACCATTCTATAGTTTCTGTACCTTGAGAAAGTTTTATTTGAGAAATTGCAGAAAAATTATTTTTCTCGTAATTGTTACTAGAATAACTTATGATGGATGTGTTGTCTAAAAAAATATTTTCCATTTAAATATTAATTGTAAATTTGGTATATAAAGATACTTCTTAAATTAATAATATTAACTTTTAAACCAAAGAGTTTATGCATATAGAACAACTACGAGATTTTTGTATGGCAAAAAAAGGAGTAACAGAACATTTTCCATTCGACGATGTAACTTTAGTGTTTAAGGTAATGAATAAAATGTTTTTGCTTACAGGTTTAAATAATTGGGAAAGAGGTGAAGAGAAAATGAATGTCAAATGTAATCCGCAGAAAGCATTAGAGTTAAGAGAAGTTTATGAAGGTATTTATCCAGGATTTCATATGAACAAAAAGCATTGGAACACGGTACTTATAAATAATAGCGATGTTTCTGATGATTTAGTAAAAGAATTAATCAATCATTCTTACGATTTGGTAGTAAGCGGATTGACTAAAAAACTTCAAAATGAATTAGAATTATTCTAGCACTCTACAGATATGAATAGTATTAAGAGTGAAATTTTAAAGCATCTTTGTTATACCGAATTAGTATATTTTCGAATAAATAAAAAATTAAAAACAAACTTATCTAAATCCGAAATCGAAATTTTTATCAAGAAAGTCTTAGAAGATACTTGTTTAGATAAAATCGAAAAAATAGGAAAGAACTTTTATGTTTCTAATGAATTAAATAATATTAAGATTACTGTAAATTCGAATACCTTTAGAGTAATTACTGTAGATAGAATTTTAAAATATTAGTTTTTTATTGATGAAAAAGCAGGAATTAAGAGTATTGTATAAGCAAAAAAGAAATAACTTATCTGAAAATCAAATTATAGAACTTCAAGATAATATTTATCAGCAAGTTTATAGTTTAAATTATAGCGGAGTGAAGGTAGTTCACTTATTTCTATCACTTACAAAGTTTAAGGAAATTGATACACAGCCTATTATTAATTTTTTAAGAAAACAAAATATTAAAATTGTTGTTAGTAAATCTAATCTTACAGACAATACACTTTCTCATTATTACTTAGAAGAAAATACGATTTTAGAATTAAATAAATTCGGTGTTCCAGAGCCAGTAAATGCTGTTAAGGTTGATGAGCAAGAACTTGATTTAGTTTTTGTACCAATGCTTATTTCAGATGAATTAAATTATAGAGTTGGTTATGGTAAAGGTTTTTATGATCGCTTTTTATTAAAATGTAGAGAAGATGCTAAATTTATAGGATTAAACTTTTTTAAACCAATATATCAAATAGAAGATTCAAACGATTTTGATGTTCCGTTGCATCAAGTAATCTATCCTAAATAAAGTTTAAATCGGTTTTAATTCTTTGTAAATTTGCCTCAAATAATTTTGAAGATGATTGTACAAGGTAATATAGTTGATATAGAAAATAGAAGAATTTACAAAGGTGAAGTAGAGGTTAGAAATGGTAAAATTTTAGCTTTAAGAGAAGTAAATCATTCTGTAGAAAATTATATTTTACCAGGTTTTGTAGATGCACATATTCATATAGAAAGTTCTATGTTAGTGCCATCAGAGTTTGCCAAAATAGCAGTAAAACATGGTACAGTTGCAACAGTTTCAGATCCGCATGAAATTGCAAATGTTTTAGGTGTAAAAGGTGTCGATTTCATGATTGAAAACGGTAAAAAAGTTCCATTAAAATTTAATTTTGGTGCACCTAGTTGTGTTCCTGCAACATCTTTTGAAAGTGCGGGTGCAATTATAGATTCTGAAGATATTAAACTGATGATGCAAAATCCAGACATAAAATATCTTGCAGAAATGATGAATTATCCTGGAGTTTTGTTTGATGATGAAGAGGTTTTAAAGAAGATTGAGCATGCAAAAAATAACAATAAACCAATCGATGGTCATGCACCAGGTTTAAGAGGAGATGATGTAAGTAAATATATTGCAGCGGGAATTTCTACAGATCACGAATGTTTCACTTTTGAAGAAGCACAAGAAAAACTACAAAAGGGAATGAAAGTGATTATTAGAGAAGGTTCTGCAGCTAAAAATTTTGAAGCATTAATTGATTTGCTGCCAGAATATTTTAATAATATGATGTTTTGTTCTGATGATAAGCATCCAGATGATTTATTATTAGGTCACATTAATCAACTTTGTGAAAGAGCCGTAGCTAAAGGTATCGATGTGTTTAAAGTTTTAAAAGCGGCCTGTTTAAATCCTGTAAAACATTACAAGCTAGATGTTGGTCTTTTGCAAAAAGGTGATTCTGCTGACTTTATTGTGGTTGATAGTTTAGAGAAATTTAATGTTTTAGAAACTTATATTAATGGTGATTTAGTTGCTAAAAATGGCAAAAGTTTTGTTGATTCTGTCCCTTTTGAAGTTTTAAATAACTTTAACACGGAAAAGAAAAAAGTTTTAGACTTTAGATTTGAATCTTCTGCAAATAAAATAAATGTTATAGAGGCTTTAGATGGCGAGTTGGTTACTAATAAAATAGAAGCGGAATCTTTAATAGAAAACGGAAATTTAGTGTCTAATACAGACTCAGATGTTTTAAAAATGACTGTTGTAAATAGGTATAAAAATGATGTGCCTGCAATTGCATTTATTAAAAATTTCGGAATCAAAGAGGGTGCAATAGCTAGTTCTGTAGGGCATGACTCTCATAATATTATAGCAGTTGGTGCATCAGACGAGGCTATAGCAAGAGCTGTAAACCTAATTATAGAGAATAAAGGTGGTATTTGTGCGGTAACTGCCTCAAAAGAAGAAATAGTTTCTTTACCTGTAGCAGGTATTATGTCTGATAAGTCTGCAGAAGAAATAGGTAAATCTTACGCAGCATTAGATGCAATGGCTAAAGATATGGGTAGTAAATTAAGAGCGCCTTATATGAGTTTGTCTTTTATGGCGTTGTTAGTAATTCCGTCTTTAAAATTATCGGACAAAGGTTTGTTTGATGGTACTAGTTTTAATTTTACTTCTGTAGAAATTTTGTAATATTTTATTGTTTACAAGCATCCCAAATTACATCTTTGGGTGCTGGCGCAGTTATTTTAATTTCTTCTTTAGAAACAGGGTGAATAAAGTTTATTTTTCT
>JAHDHO010000219.1 GCA_020631275.1 Polaribacter sp.
GCATTTTTGAACAAAAAAATTACGGTTAAAGGTATTGTACTAAGTTCAGAAAATATTCCTTTAAGTGGTGCAACATTGCAAGAAGAAAAAACTTTAGTAGGTACAACTACAAATACAGATGGCACCTTTGAATTAGATGTTTTATCTGATAATAATGTTACGATTAGTTTTATTGGTCATAATTCGAGAACGATACAGTTAAAACCGAACAAGTTTCAAACAATAGTTTTAATTTCTGGGCAAGATTTAGATGAAGTTCAAGTTGTGGGTTCTAGAAATAAAAACAGAGTTGCAAACGATACACCTGTTGCAATAGATTTTATAGATATCGAAAAAACAGCTACAAAAAGTAGCCAAGTAGAAGTCAATCAATTTTTACAATATGCAATTCCTTCTTTTAATGCGACCAAACAATCTGGCGCAGATGGCGCAGATCATATAGATCCGGCAACTATTAGAGGTTTAGGGCCAGATCAAACACTAGTTTTAATAAATGGTAAAAGAAGGCACCAAGCATCTTTAATTAACCTTTATGGTACACGCGGTAGAGGTAATTCTGGTACAGATTTAAATGCAATTCCTATTTCCGCAATTAAAAGAATAGAACTTTTAAGAGACGGTGCTTCTGCTCAATATGGTTCAGATGCAATTGCTGGTGTTTTAAATATTGTTTTAAAAGACAATGATAATGCAGTAAATGTTACTTCTACTTTAGGATTTTATAATGCAGATCCTGATAGTTTTTTTCCGAAAAGAACAGATGGTTTTACCACTAAGTTAGGCTTAAATTATGGAACAAAAATTAGTAAAAATGGATTTTTTAATTTTTCTGCAGAAGCAATTTCTTTAGAAAACACAGTAAGACCAGCAACAGAAGCTAGAGAAAAATATGGGCAAGCAGAAGTAAAAGGTGTAAGTTTTTTTATAAATTCAGAAATTCCTATTTATAAATCGACAAAACTATACTTTAACGGAGGCGTAAATTATAAAAACACGGAAGCTTTTGCGTTTACGAGAAAACCGCAAAGCGAACGAAATGTTCTAGAAATTTATCCAACCGGATTTAATCCATTAATCACCTCAAATATTATTGACAATTCTTTTTCGGTTGGCTTACTTACAACGTATAAAGACTGGAGTATCGATTTAAATAATACCTTCGGAAGAAATAACTTTCATTATTTTATAAAAAACACGCTAAATGCTACTTTATTAGAAAATTCGCCAACAGAGTTTGATGCAGGTGGGCATCAATTAATTCAGAATACTACAAGTGTAGATTTTTCTAAATACTTTAACCAAAAACCTTACGGATTTAATGTGGCTCTTGGTTTAGAGCATCGTTTAGATAAATATAAAATTTTTTCTGGAGAAGAAGCCTCATATGCTGCTTACGATGTAAATGATAATTTAGTAAATTCTGATACTTCTTTAGAAGATTATAAAACGTTTAATGGAAAAATAAGACCTGGCGGTTCACAAGGTTTTCCTGGGTATTCTCCAGAAAATGAATTAGATAAAAGTCGCTCTAATTTTAGTTTCTATTTAGATACAGAAATAGATTTTTCTAAAAAATTTATGATTGGTTCTGCTGTTAGATACGAGTATTACAGTGATTTTGGTAGTACATTAAATTTTAAGTTTGCTTCTCGGTATAAAATTTCAGATAAATTTAATTTAAGAGGTTCTTACAGTACTGGTTTTAGAGCACCTTCTTTAGCACAAATATATTATAACTTAACTTTTACTAATTTTATAGGTAGTAAACCGTCAGAATCTTTTTTGGTGCCTAATAATAGTGCTATTGCTAGAAGGTTTAATATCGAAAAATTAAAAGAAGAAAAGGCTAAAAACTTTAGTTTAGGTTTTGCTACAAAATTTAATAATTCTTTTAATGCAACCATAGATGCTTATTACGTTGCGGTTAAAGACAGAATAATTTTAAGTGGTAATTTTGATGCTTCAGATTTGGGTTTAGGCATCGAAAATGTACAATTTTTTGCAAACGGAGTTAGCACAAAAACAACAGGTATAGATGTTGTTTTAAATTGGTATAAAAATTTTGAAAACAGTAAGCTTTCATTAGACTTTTCTGGGAATATCAACCATATGATAATTACAGATATTAATAACAAAGAGCTAGACGAAGAAACCTTTTTTGGTAAAAGAGACCAACAATATTTGTTGGCTTCTGCACCAAATAATAAATTTAGTTTGGGCGTAAATTATCAATATAAAAAATTGAAAACGGCTTTAAATTTCACAAGATTTAGTAGTGTTAAACTAATTGATTGGCAGATTAGTCAAGATTTAGCAAATTTTAATAACTCAGAAGCAGAAAGGTTAGATGCTTCTATCGATATTTATCAACCAAAATTAACTACAGACTTACATTTTAGTTATCAATTTAGTAATTCGATAAATTTACAAATTGGAGCTAATAATCTTTTTAATATTTACCCTACAAAACAAGAAAGTTTTACAGATAGTGGTGGTTTGTGGGATGCTACGCAAATGGGAACAAACGGTTCTTTTTACTACACAAAATTGAATATAAAG
>JAHDHO010000031.1 GCA_020631275.1 Polaribacter sp.
TTAAAATTTATTGGTAGAGTTGGCGCTGGTTTAGAAAATATAGATTGCGATTATGCCGAAAGCTTAGGAGTAACATTAATTGCGGCACCAGAAGGTAATAGAAACGCTGTAGGCGAACATTCTTTAGCAATGCTACTTTCTTTATTTAACAAACTAAATAAAGCCGATAAAGAGGTTAGAAATGGCAAATGGCTTAGAGAAGAGAATAGAGGTATAGAATTAGACGGAAGAATAGTAGGTTTAATTGGTTATGGTAATATGGGAAAATCTTTTGCTAAAAAATTACGCGGTTTTGATGTAGAAGTACTTTGTTATGATTTAAAACCTAATGTTGGCGATAAAAATTGCAAGCAAGTTTCTTTAGAAGAATTGCAAGAAAAAGCAGATGTTTTAAGTTTACATACGCCACAAACACCACTTACAAAAAACATGATAAATGCAGATTTTATCAATAATTTTAAAAAGAATTTTTGGTTGATAAATACCGCACGTGGAACATCTGTAGTTACTAAAGATTTGGTTGAAGCTTTAAAATCTGGTAAAATTTTAGGTGCAGGTTTAGATGTTTTAGAATATGAAAAATCATCTTTCGAAAACCTTTTTTCTGATAATAAAATGCCAGCAGCTTTTGAATATTTAATAAATTCTGATGCTGTTATTTTATCTCCACATGTAGCTGGTTGGACCATAGAAAGCAAAGAAAGATTAGCCCAAACTATTGTAAATAAAATTAAATCAAAATTTTGTTAACTTGTTAGCACTAAAATCATAAGAATGCAATACAAGGCAAATTCACCAGAAGATTACATAAATCAAGTTCCGGAAGAAAGACAAGAAACTTTAAAAAAACTTCGTAAAATTATAAAGGAAAACCTACCCAAAGGCTTTGAAGAAGGTATGCAATATAGTTTTATTAGCTATTATGTACCACATTCAATTTATCCAGATGGTTATCATTGTAACCCAAAAGAACCCTTGCCTTTTATGAGTTTTGCATCACAAAAAAACTCAATAAATTTATATCACAGCGGTATTTATGCAAATAAAGATTTGTATGATTGGTTTGTAAATGAATACCCAAAACATTGTAAAAGAAAGTTAGATATGGGTAAAAGTTGTATCCGATTTAAAAAAATTGAAGAAATTCCGTTTGAACTAATTGCAGCATTATGTAAAAAAGTAACTGTAGAAGATTGGATTTCTTTGTATGAATCTTCAATTAAAAACAAATAGATGAAAAAAGGAAAAGTAATAGGAATTGGTGGTGTCTTTTTTAAATCTGATAATCCTAAAAACGCAAAAGATTGGTATCAAAAACATTTAGGTTTTAATACAGACGATTGGGGCGCTACTTTTTGGTGGAAAGATAAAGATGGAAAAGATGCAACTACACAATGGAGTCCTTTTAGCAGCGATACCGATTATTTTGAACCTTCTAAAAAAGACTTTATGTTTAATTATAGAGTAGAAAATTTAGTTGAATTGTTAGCGCAACTAAAAGAAGAAGGTGTAACTATTGTTGGTGAAATTCAAGAGTTTGAATATGGTAAATTTGGATGGATTTTAGACAATGAGAATAACAAAATAGAACTTTGGGAGCCTGTAGATGAAGCTTTTAAATAAATAAAATACTGATAATCAATAATTTAAAAAAAATGAAAAAAGATTTAACACCAAATAAAGGCGTAAAAAACACGGATAAAAATGCTTTAGAAAATATAAAACAGCAAGCAAAAGAGCTAAAAAATGAAGTAAATGTTAAGGCAACTGAATTTAAAGAAGAATCAAAACAAGCTTTTGAAATCGTAAAAGAAAAAATGAATGAAACTTTTTCTGAAGAAAATATTGATAAAGTAAAAGAGAAATTAGATGAATATACAGATGATGCTAAGGATGTTTTAGAAGATGTCTCTGAAAAAGCATCAGAACTAGCTAGCGATGCTGTAGAAAATTTAGCAGACTTTGCAGAAGATGCTAAAGAAGAATTAGAACAGGCAACAAAGAAAACTAAAGGTTTTTTTAAACGATTATTCGGAAAATAAAATATGAAATTATTATCTAATTATCCTGCAGAAATTTTAATACTATTCTTTTTAATAATTACTTACGTACAATCGAGCATCGATAAATTAACAGACTGGAAAGGAAATATTTCATTTATAAAAGAGCATTTTAAAAATTCTCCTTTAAAAAATAATGTTCCTGTATTACTCGCTATAGTTTTAATTGTAGAAATTATCGCTTCGATTTTAATGATTATTGGCGTATATCAAATTTATACTTTAGAAGCCAAAGAAATTGCATTATTAGGAATTGAGCTCTCTGCAATCACTTTACTTTTTTTATTAGTAGGACAACGACTTGCAAAAGATTATGCCGGAGCGATGTCTTTAACTGTCTACTTCATCCTAACAGTGATTGGTGTTTATCTATTAAATAGTTAAAAACTATTATTTATAATTTTAAAATAATTAAAAACTATAAAAAAAGGTCTTAAAACTTAAGTTTTAAGACCTTTTTTTATTTTTAGAAGGTATTTACACATATAAATCATTAAAACACGATTAAATAGCTTTAAAATCTGTTTTTAATAGTTTTTTAAGACGTAAATAAGCGAAGAATACTCAGAAGTTGACATTGCTTTGATATTTGACACAAAACCGACATAACTTGCTTTTATAGGATTAGATTTTCCTGATTTATATTTTTCACTTAATAATGAAACATAATAACTATCAAATTTCATAGGCAAAGTATTTTCTACAACCATTTCTACCTCAGAGAATAATTTATGAATTGAACATTGACTAAAATGCCAAAGGTGCCTTGGCACATCATAAGCAGCCCAAAATTCTTTATAGTGTTTAGCATCGTAACTTTTATAATTAGGAACTGCAACCACTACTCTACCATTTGGCTTTAATAATTGTTTTAGTGTTTTAATTGTTTTCTTTAAATTTTCTACATGTTCCAAAACATGCCAAAGAGTAATGACGTCAAATTTTTTATTAGAAATATTAAATAAATCATCTTCTAGTAATATTCCTTTTGTTTTAGCTATTTCTTTAGCATCTAAACTTGGCTCTACACCATAAGTTTCCCAACCTTTATTTTTACAAATTTTAAGAAAATCTCCGGTTCCTGCACCAACATCTAAAACTGTTTTAGATTCTATTTTAAATGAATTAAGTAAACCTAATTTCTGTTTTAAAGTATGATTTTTTACTTTTTGATAAATTTTATCAAAAAGTGATTTTCTACTATCTGTATGTGAAATATAGTTTTCACTTTTATAATAGTTTTCTAAATCTACTGGTACAGGTGATGTAACTAACATTTCATATTTATCATTCTGCATTACTTCGAAAGTATCACCAGAAACAGTATAATCTTTACAATTTAAAAGGGGTGTTAAATTTGTATAGAGTTCTTTTTCATTCTCCATATCACTTAATTTTTAGACTTGTTCCACGAGGAACATTTGCAATTTTTCTTTTTTTTATCTTCCCATATAAACCAAAAGTACAGATATATCACTTGGAGATACACCGCTAATTCTACTTGCTTGTGAAATAGAAACTGGTTTAATTTTATTTAATTTTTCTCTAGCTTCAAAGGAAAGAGATTTCACCTTATCATATTTAAAATTAGTTGGTATTACAACATTTTCTAATCTATTTAATTTATCTGCATTATTCTTTTCTTTATCAATATAACCAGAATACTTTAAATGAATCTCAGCTTGCTCTATAACATCCTTTTCTATATTGTTATCAATTAAAAAATCATTTAATTTTTTAATAGACTTAAAATCTTCAAAAGACAACTGAGGTCTTGCAGCTACTTTAAATAACTTCATAGATTGATTAACTAATGCTAAATTTTTAGCCTCTAAAATAGGATTTACTTCTTCTTGCTTTACACTTGTTTTCTGTAAAAACTGAATCAACATATTGGTCTTTTCTTGCTTCTCCAAAACACGATCCATTCGTTCTTTAGATGCCAAACCTATTTTAAAACCTCTTGGCGTTAACCTTAAATCTGCATTGTCTTGTCTTAATAAAGTTCTATATTCTGCACGAGAAGTAAACATTCTATATGGTTCTTCTGTGCCTTTTGTAATTAAATCATCTATTAAAACACCTATATAAGCCTCATTCCTTTTTAAAATAAAAGGTTCTTTTTCTTGTACTTTTAGAGCAGCGTTTACACCAGCCATTAAACCTTGAGAAGCAGCTTCTTCATAACCTGTAGTACCATTTATTTGACCAGCAAAATATAAATTCTCGATTAGCTTTGTTTCTAAAGTATGCGTTAATTGGGTTGGCGGAAAATAATCATACTCTATTGCATAACCATATCTTAAAAACTTTACATTTTCAAAACCTTCAATTGAACGTATTGCTTTATCTTGAATATCTTCAGGTAAAGAAGTAGAAAAACCATTTACATACATTTCTACTGTAGACCAACCTTCTGGTTCTACAAAAATCTGATGTCTATCTTTTGTTGCAAAACGATCGATTTTATCTTCTATCGAAGGACAATATCTTGGTCCTGTTGATTGAATTCTACCATTAAACATTGGCGAACGATCAAAACCTTCACGAAGTAAATTATGTACATCAAGATTAGTATAAGTCAACCAACAAGAACGTTGTTTTTGCAATGCTTTTGTTGTTGGCAAATAAGAAAATTTCTCTGTAATTTCATCACCTGGTTGTTCTAACATTTTAGAATAATCTAAAGATCTTCCATCAACTCTAGGTGGAGTTCCGGTTTTCATTCGTCCAGCTTCAAAACCCTTCGCAACTAAATCTTCAGTAATACCTTTTGATGCACCTTCACCTGCTCTACCACCACCAAAACTTTTATCACCTATATGAATCAATCCGTTTAAAAAAGTACCAGCTGTAACAATAACAGTTTTAGATTTTATCTCTAAACCTAAAGCCGTTTTTACACCAACAATTTTATCACCATCAAACAACAATCCATTCACAGAATCTTGATAGAAATCTAAATTTTCAGTTTGTTCTAACATAGTTCTCCAGCATTCTGCAAATTGCATTCTGTCAGATTGAGCCCTAGGACTCCACATTGCAGGACCTTTAGATTTATTAAGCATTTTAAATTGTATAGCTGTTTTATCAGTAACAATTCCGCTATAACCACCTAAAGCATCAATCTCTCTTACTATCTGTCCTTTTGCGATTCCGCCCATTGCAGGATTACAACTCATTTGCGCAATATTTTGCAAATTCATTGTAATTAATAATGTATGCGCGCCCATATTAGCACTTGCTGCCGCGGCTTCACTACCTGCGTGACCACCACCGACTACTATAACATCAAATGTTGTTGAAAATAAACTCATTTTTATAGTTCCACGTGAAACGTGTAAATTAACTTATTGATTATTAATAATTTAACTCTTTTAAAGCATGGTTTTCTTGTAAAGTCATCTCGTTTTGGTCTTTTTCTGTTTTATCTTTAAAACCAATGTAATGTAAAACACCATGAATAATAACTCTATGTAATTCTTCGACAAAAGATACATTAAAATCTTTGGCATTATCCGCAACTCTTTCAACAGAAATATAGATATCACCGTTCAAAAGTTTTCCTAATGAATTATCAAAACTTATAATATCTGTAAGTGTATCGTGTTGTAAAAATTGAACATTTAATTTATGAAGATAATCATCATCACAAAAAATATAATTAATTTCACCTAACTCGCAATTATGCTTTTCAATAGTATTTTGAATCCAATTGTAAGTAGAATCCTCATTATCTAATTTAAAATTCGTTTCGTAATTAAACGTAATCATTATGCTTTATTCTTAGGTAAAGAAAAATATTCTCTAACCTTTAATTTATATTTTAGGTGCAAAGGTAATGATTGTCTGTTTAATATTTCTATTTGATTGTAAAACTGCTTTTTAAATTCTAAGGCTTTTATTTTATTACGTTTATTTAGTAAATTATTGGCATTAGATTTTCGCTTACTGTCTTTACCTTGTTCTAATGCAGCTTTGTCTAATTTTAATAATTCATAACTAAGACGCTGCATTTTTTGTAATGTAGCTGCATTGAAACCTTTTTCTAACATTTCATTTTCTAACTGCTCCATAGTTTTTAAAACTTTTTTTGCATTAGAATTATTACCAGAACCCAACTGACCCGATTCTTTTAAAGCATCTTGTAGTTGTTGTCTAAGTTGAGATTGTTGTTTATAAATTTCATACAATTCTCCGTCTAAATCATCATTATCAGAATTTCCTTCACCTTGTTTCTTGCCATTACCATTTTTACCATTTCTATCACCTTGCTCACTTCCTTTTTCACCATTATTTCCTTTTCCTTCTTTTCCAGATTTTCCTTTTTCTCCTTTTTTATCTCCAGGTTTTTTTCCTTCATTACCCGGTGATTTATTTTCACCAGATTTAGAACCCTTTTTCATACCTTGATCCATTTTCTTAGAAAGTTCGCCTTGTTTCTTAATAATATCTGGTAAACTAAAACCATTGCCTTTCCCCTTACCTTTTCCTTTACCCATTTTCATGGAGGCATTTTTCATACTATTTAACATGTTACTTAAATAATCTGCCAAATTATTAGTAGCCGTCATTACATAACGTTGGTTAGAAATACCGTTGTTAAATCTATTTTCTGAAAAATTTTCTAAAGATTGCTCTAAATTATAATGTGCAGAAGATAGATCATCTTGAATTTTAGCAGAAATTTTAGGCAAACGCATAGACAATACATACAAACTATCATCTATATGTTCGAAATAAGTTCTTATATCATTTTGCTTTTTTAAGTCTTTTCCAAAATCTGGATGTGTAGTAGATATTTCGTTAAACTTGTTCATTAAATTTTCTTGTTTAAAAGAAAAAGTAACAAGATTTTCTAATATTTTACGCAAATCATCAATATTCTCTTCAATAGATTCACCTTCCATCTCCATCATAGCTTTTTGCATTTTAGCACTCATCTCTTTCATATTAGAAGCACTTTTTTTCTGAGAATCTTTAGCAGACTTTTTATCATTTTTTTGAATGTTTTCTTCAGACTTTTTTAATAAAGCATCTATAGCCTGCTTTTCATCTTCTACATCTAGTAATTCCATTGGCTCTTTTAATTTTTCATTATCTTTAGCCAACTCGTTTAACTCTTCTTTTAACTCATTAAATTCTTTATTTATTTCTTTTTGCGCATCTAAATCTAATATATCATCTTTTTCTAAATCTTCTTGTTTCTTAGATAATTGCTCTAATTTATTTGCAATTTGCATCGTTTTTTGCTCAACATAAAAGCGCTTTGTTAATTCTAACATGCGTTCTAAACTTCTTTGTTGTTGTTTATTCTGTTGCGCTAATTCTTTGGCTTTTTTAACCAAATCTTCTTTATTTAACTTTTCTGCAAGTTTTGCAATTTCATCTAAGAGTTTTTGTTGTTTATCAGTTTTTTTTAACTCTTCTATACGCTTTTTTAATTCTTCTTTTTTGTTTTGTAAATTCTCTGATTGCTCTTTCTTTTCATCTAAATTTTCTTGCAACAAATCTGTTTGACGCTGCATCATGTTTTTATATTGTTCTTGTCTTTTTATAAAACTCTCAACTTTCTTTTTATCATTCCAACTCAGTTTTTTCTTATTCTGAAGTTGCTCTTTTATTTGATCTAAGTCTTTTTGCTGCTTTTGTTGTTTTTGTATAGAATTTTCTAAACTATTAATTGTGTTTCGTTGTTCTTGTAAAAGCTCCTCTTCTACTTCATTATTTGTTTTTTGACGATAATTAAAAACTTTTGTAGTAGCTTTTTTACTTCCGTTTACAGCATCATTATCATAAACTTCAAAGAATAACTCATAATTAACTCCTTTAACTAAATTTAAATTATCTGGAAATTCATAAAAAAAAGCTTGAACATTAGCTTTAGAAATATTTAATTGATGTGTTTTAATCGATTCAGGATTATTTTCATCATAATAAACCAATTGCAATTTTTTTAAACCATAATCATCAGAAATTTGACCAGCAAAAAAAGCAGTACCTCTAGAAATAGAATCTATATTGGTTTCTACTTTAATTTCTGGTAATTCATCTTTTATAACATTTACAGAAAATTGTAAATTCTCAAAGTCTTTTAAATTATCATTAGACGAAGAAATTTCATAATTAACAGCATTTATAATTCTTTTAGAAAATTTAAAATAATTTTCTCCATCATTTGTAAATTTTTCTCTTTTGGCATTATTGATAAAAAAAACTTCGTTAGTATTTACAGCAGAAACCAACCAATTAATCTTTGTGCCTTCTGGCACAATTAAATTACCAGAATTGTTAATTACTTCATTTTTTTTACCTGTGTAATAAGGATATTTTAATTCTAAACTTATATTGTTAATAACTGGTGTTTTTACAATATCAATGGTATAATTATTCGATATAACACTGTTAGATTCTATGTAAAAATCAATAGGATTTAAAACATCGGAAAATGTATAAGAAAAAGTACCATCGTTATTATTTTGAAGAAAATATTGTTCGTTATTAAAATGAATTTTTGCTTCGGATGGATACACGTCTCCTATCGTCTCAACATTGATTGTAATAGAATTTCCTTGTATAACTTGTAAAGAATTGTTAGTAATATTAAAGTAAAAAGGTGCTGGAGGCGTATATGCAGTTCTATGATTTACAACTCTTTCTAAACTTTCAGAAAAAAAATGTTTATTACCTGTAAATAAAATAGTTAACAAAATAAAAACAGGAAAAATGGTAAATTTTAAATACTTTTTATTTTGAGTAAAATCAATTGCTTTAACAAAAGGAATCGGTTGTAAATCTTTAGATTTTTGATTTATACTTGCTAATAACAAATCTGATTGATAAGAAGACTCTTGTAACTGAATTACATTTAATAACTTATCTTTTACATCCGGAAAATGATTGCCTATAATTGCTGATGATTCTTTTAAAGAAATCCCTTTTCGTAAACCAAATAATTTAAAAATTGGAATAACAATAAACTTAATTAATAGAAATAATTCTACTAAAATAAAAAGCCAAAATAAGAAAGTTCTTGCTGTTGGTTTTAACCATAAAAAATACTCTAAAAAAAGAGTAAAAAAGAAATATAAACATCCTAAAGAAAGAAATAAAATTACTCCTTTAATTAATTCGTTTACGTAATATTTTCTAGTAAACTGATGTAGCTTTTGCTCAATTATTTTAAATGCGCTCATAATCAACTAATAAAAATAGTATTTTTGATAGGATTTACAATGAAATTAAATGTTAAAAGCTTTTTTGTAAGTTTTATTACAAGCTTGCAACTAAACATAAATAATAAAATACCATGAAAAAAAGTCTTAAAATAGTATTCTTTCTAGTAAGTTTATCAGCACTTTCTCAAAGTCCGTGGACAAAAGAAAAGAAAGATTTGTTTCTAAATTTATCTTACACTTCTATAGCAAATTACAACCAATTATTTGGTAATCCAGATTATAATACCGAGAAAAATATTACAGATAGAACGTATCAAATTTACGGTGAATATGGGTTAACTAATAAAACAGCACTTGTTTTTAATATTCCTATAAAATCTATAAAAACAGAAGATACTAATAACTTAATATCTAGTTTAGATTCTGGTTCTAAAACTGCTTTTGGTAACATTTCTTTAGGTTTAAAACATCAATTTTATAATAAAAACTGGGTTATATCTGGGCAATTGGTTACAGCATTAAACACAAGTACTTTTGATGAAAACACGAAAATTAGAACTGGCTACGATGCTTTTACATTTACACCTCAATTGTTAATTGGTAAAAGTTTTGGTAAAACGTTTTTACAAACACAAATTGGCGCAGATATTAGAACAAACGATTACAGTAATAATTTTAAAATTGGTGGAGAATTTGGTGGTAAAATATCAAAAAATATTTGGTTAATTGGCTTTGTAGATATTGTAAAAAATATAGATAATGGCGTATACAAAACAGGTGAAATTAATCCGCAAACAATAACACCTAGAAATGGTTTATATGTAACAGACCAAGAATATGGTGCTTATGGTTTAAAAGGAATTTTACAATTGTGCGATTTAGGTATTACAACAAGTTTTGGTAATGCTTTTTTTGGTAATAACGTTCCTAAAAAAACAGCTTTTTCAATAGGTATTTTTAATACATTTTAAACCAAATTATTTTTAAATAATACAGACTTTAGAAAATAATATTCTAAAGTCTTTTTTTTGGTCTCTAATTTCTATTTTCTCTTTTAAAAACTATCTTTGCAGCATTAAAAAAACAGAAAAAATGGAATCTAATGTTCGTGTGCGTTTTGCACCAAGTCCTACAGGACCTTTGCATATTGGTGGTGTAAGAACAGCTTTATATAATTATTTATTTGCAAAAAAATACAATGGTACTTTTGTATTGCGTATAGAAGATACAGACCAAACTCGTTACGTTGCGAATGCCGAACAATACATTATAGACGCTTTAGAATGGTGTAATATTCCTTTTGATGAAGGACCAAATAAAAACGAAAAATTTGGACCATACAGACAATCGGAACGTAAAAATCTTTATAAAGAATACGCAGATATTTTAATAAAAACTGGTTGGGCTTATTATGCTTTTGATACATCAGAACAATTAGATGCGCATAGAAAAGGGCACGAGGCAGAAGGTAAAACATTTATTTACAATTGGCATAATAGAGAAAAAGGCAAATTGGTAAATTCTTTAGTTTTAACTGCAGATGAAGTTCAAGCGAAAATAAATGCTGGCGAAAATTATGTAATCCGTTTTAAAACTCCGCAAGACGAGCTTTTAAGAATGGAAGACGAAATTCGTGGAAATATAAAAATTGATACTAATACTTTAGATGATAAAATTTTATTTAAAGGAGACGGTATGCCAACCTATCATTTAGCAAATATTGTTGATGATCATTTAATGCAAATTACGCATGTAATTCGTGGTGAAGAATGGTTACCTTCTATGCCATTGCATGTTTTATTATACAAAGCATTTGGTTGGGAAGCACCAAAATTTGCACATTTACCATTAATTTTAAAACCAGTTGGTAAAGGTAAATTAAGTAAAAGAGACGGAGATAAGTTAGGATTTCCGGTATTTCCGTTAGAATATACCAACGAACAAACTGGCGATGTTTCACGTGGTTATAAAGAAGATGGTTATTTTAATGATGCTTTTATAAACATGTTGGCTTTCTTAGGATGGAATCCTGGTACAGAACAAGAAATCTTCTCTTTAGAAGAATTAATTGCAGCGTTCGATTTAAAAAGAGTTAGCAAATCTGGTGCTAAATTTAGTCCAGATAAAACAAAATGGTTCAATCAGCAATACATGCAAACAAAGTCTGATGCTGAATTAACAGAACTATTTTTACCAATATTAGCAGAAAAAGGCATCACAAAAGATAAAGAATATGTTTTAAAAGTTGTTACAGCTATAAAAGAAAGAGCTGTTTTTGTAAACGATTTTTGGGATTTATCTAATTTCTTTTTTGAAACACCTACTGAATATGATGCAAAAGCTTCAAAGAAAAACTGGAAAGAAGGAACTGCAGAATTAATGCAAGAATTGATAGAAGTTGTATCTAATATTCAAGATTTTTCATCAGAAAATACAGAAAAAGAAGTAAAGGAATGGATAACTGCTAAAGAAATTGGTTTTGGTAAAGTTATGCAACCATTAAGATTAAGTCTAGTTGGTAAATTAGCTGGCCCACATTTATTTGATATTATTGCTATGATTGGTAAAGAAGAAACTTTATTAAGGCTTAAAAATGCCATAGAAAAATTGTAATTATTTACAACTAAATATAAAACCTCTCGTTAATTTCGAGAGGTTTTTTTGTTTAATAATGTAACATTGCAAACAAATCTGCGTCAAATAATTAAATACTTAAAAGAAGTATATTTACAATTCAACTATTTATTAACTATTAAAAACCTTGTTATGATATCACCACCATTTATTATTTTTATTGTTATAATCGGATTAATAATTTTTGCATCATTTTTTACCGTTAAACAACAAACTGCAGCAATTGTAGAGCGTTTTGGTAAATTTAATGCAATAAGACAATCTGGTCTTCGATTTAAAATACCATTTATAGATAGAATTGCCGGAAGATTGAGTTTAAAAATTCAGCAATTAGATGTAATTATAGAAACAAAAACTTTAGATGATGTATTTGTAAAATTAAAAGTTTCTGTGCAATATAAAGTCATTTACAATAAAGTATATGATGCTTTTTATAAATTAGATTATCCACATGATCAAATTACTTCATATGTTTTTGACGTAGTAAGAGCAGAAGTACCAAAAATGAAATTAGATGATGTTTTTGTAAAAAAAGATGATATTGCTATTGCTGTTAAATCAGAATTAAACGACGCTATGTTAGATTATGGTTTCGATATTATAAAAACCTTAGTAACAGATATAGATCCAGATGCGCAAGTAAAAGAATCTATGAATAGAATTAATGCCTCTGAAAGAGAGAAAATTGCAGCACAATTTGAAGGAGATGCACAACGTATTTTAATTGTAGAAAGAGCCAAAGCAGAAGCAGAAAGCAAGCGTTTACAAGGACAAGGTATTGCAGATCAAAGAAGAGAAATTGCACGCGGTTTAGAAGAATCTGTAGAAGTTTTAAATAAAGTTGGTATCAACTCGCAAGAAGCATCTGCTTTAATTGTTGTAACGCAACATTATGATACTTTACAATCTATAGGACAAGAAACAAATAGTAACTTAATTTTATTACCAAACTCACCACAAGCAGGTAGCCAAATGCTAAATGATATGGTTGCAAGTTTTACAGCAAGTAATCAAATTGGTGAAGCAATGAAAAATGCAAAAACAAAAAAATTAGAATAAATTTTAAGTTTTAAATCATTAAAAAACAAGTCAATAACTAAATAGTTATTGACTTGTTTTGTTTTAAGAACATAAAAATTTATATCTTTATGTTTTAATAAAATGCTTTGTTAAAATCAATAAAAGAAAAATTAAGAAAACAAATAGACTTAGAAGTTTTTTTTTCTAATAAATTATATCTTTCTGCATTTCATGGTATATTTCTATTTATTTTTCTAAACTTATTTAAACCCTTTAAATTAGTTTTATTAAAACTACATTTTTATGGTTATAGTGCTTTAATAAGTGTTTTATATTTTATTATTCCTTTATTTTTTTTGAGTTTATGCCAAAAACTAAAATTTAATAAAAGCTCTATTTTAAAAATTATACTTACTTCTATCTTATTTCTTTGTGTCTTATGTGTTATAACTTGGGGATTTAGTAGAGCTTATAAAGATGTTTTTTTATTATACGTTAATAAGTTAAGTTTATTTCGTTTTTCTAAATATTCTTTCTCAATGGCATTGATTACTTTTCCGTTAATTTATGTTATTAATGATAAAATCACTCAACTAAAATCTAAAAAAAAGGTAGAATTACCTATAATACCCATAGAATTTAAAACTATTTATTCAGAAAATAAAAAAGAAACTTTAAATATTAAGATATCTAATATTGTCTACATAACATCAGAAGGTAATTATGCTTGTATTTTTGTTTTAGAAAATAGTACATTAAAAGAATTGATTTTGAGAAATACATTAACTAAAATTATGTCACAAGTTCATGAAAATACCAATATTTTTAGATGTCACAAATCTTATATTGTTAATACCAAGTTTATGAACAACATTAGTGGAAATTCTAGAGGTTACTTTTATGAATCTGATATTATTTCAATTAAAATACCAATATCTAGAACTTATAAAAAAGAAGAACTACAACAATTAATAAGTTAAAATTTTTATGAAAAATATAATTAATTGGTTACAAAAACCATATTATTTTAATCCTAAACCTGCTTATAAACTTAAAGTAAGTATTTATCACGGATTATTTATTTTTCTTTTCTTATATATTTTTAGACCTTTTTATTTACACGAATTTGATGAAATTATATTACCATATACCTTAGGCATTGGTATTACAGCTTTTGTTGCCACTTTTTTAATTTTATACATACCAGCACTTATTTTTAAAGATTATTTTAGTGAAGATAAATGGACTATAGGTAGAAATTTATTACTAATGTTTGTTGGTGTAACCTTTATAGGAGTTGCATTGTGGTATTTTGGTGAAATTTATAAAGAACCTTATAACTTAAGAAAAATAAATCTTTTACAGTTCTTATCTTATACATTTTTGGTTAGTCTTATACCTTTAACATTTTTTGTTTTTATAAATGAGAAAAATATTAGACTAAAAAGAGAGCAAAAAGTAAAAGATATCAAAGAAATAAAAAGAGTACAAGAAATAAATAATACAAAAAAACTTGATAAAGAAATTAGTATAACATCAGACAACGGAAAAGAAAAAATTAACTTTCATATAGATCATTTAGTGTATGTAACTTCACAAGGAAACTATGCTAGTTTTTTTATCAAAAAAGAGGATAAATTAAAAGAGAAAATTTTACGCGTAACATTACTAAAAATTATATCAGAATTAGAAAATTATCCTAACATAATTAGATGTCATAAAAGTTACATTGTAAACACTAATTTTATTAACGATATTTCTGGCAATGCAAGAGGTTATTTGTTAAAATCTGAAATAATAGATATAAGTATACCAGTATCTAGAAGTTTTTCTAAACAGTCTTTATTAAGATTACTTAATTAAACATTCCCATTTATCCCAAAAATCCTATTAATCTTCCTTTTTACAACAAATTATTTAAATATCTAACAATGAAAACTATATTTGTCTCGAAGAAATTTAGATTGAATATTTGGGGGAATATTTTAATTTGATAACTAAAAAGCTCAACTTGTATTTATACAAATTGAGCTTTTTTATTTTGTTAAAAATAGAGATTAAAATCTATTTTTTTTCTTCTAGTTTTTCTTCCGGATTTTCTTCTTTAGAAGCGTTTTTAAATTCTTTAATTCCGCTACCTAAACCTTTCATTAATTCTGGTATTTTTTTTCCACCAAATAATAATAAAACAACTACAAGTATAATTGCAATTTGAGGCCCGCTAACAAATCCAAAAAAAATAGATAAATTATTCATCATTTTATAATTTTATAAGTTACAAAGATACAAAAAAGGTTGTTATAGCAATCGAATCTATTTCTGTATTAATTTCTTTTTTCGATAATACCACCAATAACCTTTTTGTCTTTTACAACCTCTGGGTTTCCTTTATAGAATATTGTACCACCAAAACTTACTTTAGCATTTAATGTTTCGCCAGCATTTACTTCTGCCTTAGCGCCTGTACCAGCTTTTACATTAGTATTGCCAGTAGATTGTAAATTAAAACCATGGTAAATACCATATAAGTCTAAATCAACTTCTTGGTTTTTAGATGTACCAGATACTTTAATAATACCACCAGAAGTTGCTCTAATAATTAAATACTTTGTTTTTGTAGTTAAGTTAATAAAACCTCTTTCTTGTGCATTTAAAGATACTTTATCTTGATTAAAGTTCTTACCAGTTATAGTAGCACCTTCATTTACATCAATTAAATCTATATTTTTATTGTAATATAATTTAACAAGTATTTTACCTTCTGCAGAGTTGTCTGATGGTTTTAAAGAAAACGGTAAAGAAAGTTTTAATGTATTATTTACATTTTTAATTTTAACAAGGTTAGCCTTCTCGCCCGTAATTTCTATTTTTTGGCTAGAAGATTTAACTAATTCTAATTCTATACCATTATATACTTTAAGCGTGTTAAAGTCTCCTAAATCTTGTTTAATTGTGTTTTGTGCGTAAGTTGATAAGCCAACAATAAAAGCACATATTAAAATTAAATTTTTCATTTTTATAAGTTTGATATTTAATATAAATCAATAATTATACCAATATAATAAAGGAAAATTATTAAAAATATTGTAAAACTAAGCTGGTTTATTTTACTTTAACAGCTGTACCAGTTATAGAAACTAATAATGTAGATGAATTTGCTAATGGTTCTACATCTAATTGTATACCTACAACTGCATTAGCACCTAGCTTGGTAGCGTTGTCTTTTAAATTCTGAAAAGCTTTTTCTTTAATACTTTCTAAAGCTAAACTATATTTTTCGTAATATTTAGACATGCTAAACATATCTTTAAAAGATAATTTTGTACCATTAGCAGAATAACTAGAATCGTAAGCTGTACCGGTTACAATACCTAAATAATCTACTATTTTAAAATTTTCTATGTTGTTTGTAGTTGTTAAAATCATAATAATTAATCTTCTATCAAATTAAAATCTAAATGTTTACGCTCTAAATCTGTTTTTTTAACTTGTACTCTTACATCATCACCTAATTGGTACATGTTTTTAGTAGATTGGCCAACAATAGCATACTGTTTTTCATCAAAAATATAATAATCACTTTTTATATCTCTAATTCTTACCATTCCTTCGCATTTATTTGTAGAAATTTCAACATAAATTCCCCATTCTGTTACACCTGTAATTACACCATCGAAAACTTCATCTTTATGATCTTGCATGTATTTTACCTGCATATATTTTATAGAATCTCTTTCTGCTTTTGATGCCAATTCTTCTCTTTTCGAAGAATGTTTACATTTTTCTTCATACAATTCTGCTTTTGGCGATTTTCCGCCATCTAAATAATGTTGAAGTAATCTATGTGTCATTACATCTGGATAACGTCTTATAGGTGATGTAAAGTGGCTATAATAATCGAAAGCTAAACCATAATGACCAATATTTTGTGTGGTATAAACTGCTTTAGACATAGATCTAATTGCTAAAGTTTCTATCATATTAGATTCTGCTTTACCATTTACATCGTTTAATAATTGATTTAAAGATTCTGATGTACTTTCTTTAGTTTCTGTATTTAACTTATAACCAAACTTACTAATGATGTTTTGTAAGGAGGCCAATTTTTCTAAATCTGGCTCATCATGAACTCTGTAAATAAATGTATCGTTTGAGGGTTTTCCTTTTTTACGACCAATAAATTCTGCTACTTTTCTATTTGCTAACAACATAAATTCTTCGATTAATTTATTAGCATCTTTAGACTTTTTAAAGAAAACTCCAACTGGGTTTGCTTCTTCATCTAAATTAAACTTCACCTCTACTCTATCAAAAGAAATTGCACCTTGTTTCATTCTCTTTTTACGCAATACTTTTGCTAATTTATCTAGTTGTAAGGTTGCTTCTACAATTTCTGAAGATACTTCGTATTCTTTATCTATAATAGATGTTTCTAATGGCATTGTGTAAGGTTGTACATCATCAGATAATTTACAATTTTCTATAATAGATTGTGCTTCTTCATAAGCAAAACGTTGGTCAGAATACGTTACAGTTCTACCAAACCACTCACCTACTACTTGTGCTTTTTGATTGATTTCGAACACAGCAGAAAATGTTAATTTTTCTTCATGCGGACGTAAAGAACAAACACCATTACTTAACATTTCTGGTAGCATTGGCACTACTCTATCTACTAAATATACAGATGTTGCTCTGTCATAAGCCTCGTCATCTAATATTGTTTTTGGTTGTAAATAATGCGAAACATCTGCAATATGAATTCCTACTTCGTAATTACCATTTTCTAATTTTACAAAAGACAAAGCATCATCAAAATCTTTTGCATCTTTAGGATCTATCGTAAAAGTTAAATCTTTACGCATATCTCTACGTTTAGAAATTTCTTCTTCAGTAATTTCCAAAGACAAACTTTCTGCATCTTTTTCTACTTCTTCCGGAAACTCGTATGGTAAATCGTATTCTAATAAAATAGAATGCATTTCTGTATTATGATCACCAGGTTTTCCTAATACTTTGGTTATTTTACCAAACGGATTTTTAGAGTTTTGTGGCCAATCAGAAATTGTGGCTTGTACTTTATCTCCGTGTTCGGCACCATTCATTTTGTTTTCAGAAATAAAAATATCTGCATACATTTTATTACTATCTGGCAACACAAAACCAAAGTTTTTACTTTTTTGTAAAACCCCTACAAATTCTGTTTTAGCACGTTCTAAAATTTCTACAACATCTGCTTCTAACTTTTTACCACTTCTTTTTTTGTACACATAAGCTTTTACAATATCGTTATGTAAACCTTTACCTAAATTAACGTTTGGTATAAAAATATCGTCTTCATAATCTTCTGTAACAAAGTAACCATTACCGTTAGATGTAATATCTAGAGTACCTACAGAGTATTTTCTATCTGCATTTATTTTAAATTTACCTCTGTCTACTTCTACAATTTTTTTTGTAGATGCAAGTTCTGCTAACTTTTTAATTACTTGGTTTTTACCATCGGTATCTACAATACTTAATTTAGCAGCAATTTGTTTATAATTGTAAAACTTATCACTATCTTCATTTAAAATTCTGAATATATTTTTAGTTAAATTTTTTACGACTTTACCTTTCTTTTTATATATTTTTTTCTTCTTTTTTGTCATTTATACTTCTATTTAAGCGTTAATTCTTTCTATTTTTTTGATAAAAATTAACGTACTCTGCAAATTACAATTATAAGTTTAATAAAGCATTAAAAAACTGTTACGAATCTATTTTGTAATTTGGCTTGTTTATAATAATTTATTTATGTCTACTATTGATAAAATCAATATTAATTCTTGGTATATAATTGCTAACCCAGCTTCTGGAAATCAGAATTTTTCTAAACAATGGAAGGAAATTCAACAATTATTAAACAAGAAGAATGTAGATTACTCTTTTGCTTTTACTCAGTTTTCTAAACATGAAATTGAATTGGTACAAAACGCTATTCAAAAAGGGTTTAGGAATATTATTTCCGTTGACGGAGATGGTACATTGCATAATGTAGTTAACGGAATAATGCTGCAAAGATATGTAAAAACTTCTGATATAACTATTGCAGTGATTCCTTTAGGTACAGGTAACGATTGGATTAAAACCTATAAACAACCCAAATCTCTAGAAAAAACTATAGAAATTATATTAAATAAAAATACAACTTTACAAGATATTGGTGCAATTACTACAGATAAAAATTTAATTTATTACAACAATGTAGCAGGTATTGGTTATGATGGTTACATTGTTAATAAACTAAAATACCTTAAAAAATTTGGTGCTTTATCTTATTTATTAGCAGGTATTTATGGTTTAATTTTTTACAAGAAAAAAGATTACACGATACTTATAAATAATAAAGAATTAAAAGCCAAGTGCTTAATGGTGGTTTGCGGTATTTGTAAATATTCTGGCGGCGGTATGCAGTTTACAAAAAACGTAAATACAACAGATGGCTTACTAGATATAACTATTGCTAAAAACTTAAACTTTTTAGATTTAATAATTAATTTACCAAAACTCTACTCTGGTGCAATTGTAAATCATAAAAAAGTTAGCACTTATAAAACATCAGAAATTACAATAAAACCTATAAATGGCAACTCTTTTATACAAGCTGATGGGGAGTTAATAACTTCGGATAAACTTCAAATTAATATCATACCCAAAGCAATTAATTTCGTAATTAATTAGTTTTCAAATACAAAAGTTAAAAAAATCTTAATTTTTGTGTAACGAATTTTAAAAATTAGCGTCTTTATAAAAAGAGACTTTTAAATTAAGATGAAAAATCTACGTAAAATTATCGGCCTATTTGCTTTTATTTTTATTTCAGGAATTATTGTAACAGTAATTACTGTTAATAAATCTTTAAACAAAATAGATCCGCAAGAAAAAAGCTTAGAAATTCAAAAAGACACCACTTACCTACTAAAAGCAGAAAAGAAAACAGTTTAATTTTTTTCAAACTTTATCTTTCTAATTTTCACTTCACTTTTTTTTCGGTTTTTCACAGTTATAAACATTCTATATTATAATTATTTTTCTTTTATAAAATTTTAAAAAAACAATGATGGTTATAATAGTGTGTGAATAGTTACTATAAAATTTTACTTTTTTATTTTAATATATGAGTTATTAAAAAACGTTTACATGTTATGAGTAGTTTAAAAGCTTTATAATCAATAATAAAATAGAGTTATTAACAATAGTTATAAACAGGTATTAACTAAATAATCTGAATAACTATCTTGTAATTCTATGTAAACAAATTGTAAATTTTATGTTGATAAACTTTTATCAAAAACTCATAAAAAAAGTTGCATATGTTAAACTACTCGCTGTATTGTAATAAATATTGAATTCACCAAAAATACTTTTCAGTTTTTCATTGCAAGTTCTTAACATTCTATTAAAATGCTAAAAACTTAAAAACTAAAGAGTTATTAAAAAAGCTATTTTTTTGATTGTTTATAACTGTTGATAACCGTTAGTTTCTGTATTTTTGTAACACACAACTTAATTAAAATCAATTTATTATGACAATTGCTATTGGTAACGATCACGCTGGTACAGAATACAAGTTCGAAATTATAAAACATTTAGAAGAGAAAGGACACAATGTTATTAATTTTGGTACAGATTCTAATGCGTCTATGGATTACCCAGATGCTATTCATCCTACTGCAGAAGCAGTAGAAACTGGTAAAGCAACTTTAGGAATTATTTTATGCGGTTCTGGTAACGGCGCACAAATGACGGCAAATAAACACCAAGGCATAAGAGCTGCTTTGTGTTGGAACAATGAGTTAGTTGCATTAACAAGACAACATAACGATGCAAATATTCTTACAATTCCGGCACGTTTTGTTTCTTTACAACAAGCTATTGGTTTTGTAGATATTTTTCTTTCTACAGAATTTGAAGGTGGTAGACATGCAAATAGAGTAGGTAAAATTTCTTGTGCAGGATAACATCTTGTAAGTTTTTAATAAAATCACTTAAACTTATAAAAAGATAGTTTAAGTGATTTTTTTAGTAAATTAAGTAGTTAATAATATGAATATTAAAGTAAAATCTTTTAACGAACTAACAGTAGACGAATTGTATGCAATTTTGCAATTGCGATCGGAAGTTTTTGTGGTAGAGCAAAATTGTGTGTATCAAGATATAGATTTTAAAGATCAAAAATCTTTACATGTAATTGGTTTTAAAAATGAAAAAATTATTGCTTACACACGTATTTTTAAACCTGGTGATTATTTTAAAAATGCTAGTATTGGTAGAGTAGTGGTAGCAGCATTAGAAAGAAAACATAGTTACGGGCACAATTTAATGAAAGCTTCTATAAAAGCAATAAAAGAAAATTTTAATAGCGATACAATTACCATTTCTGCTCAAAAATATTTACAAAAATTTTATGAATCTCATAATTTTACAAAAGTAGGAGAGGAGTACTTAGAAGATGGTATACCACATATTAGAATGGATAGATATTAGAATTAAAAACGTACTCTAAAACTTAAATTTGGCGTAAAAGGTAACGAGTAATTATCTATTCTTTTTACATTATTTTCTTCTGATTCATCTACAACAAAATAAGAATCTATTGTATTTTTTCTATCAGTAATGTTTGTAAAACCAAGTCTAATAGTGGCTTTTATAGCATCAGAAAATAAAAAATTATAACTTCCAGAAACATCAATTCTAAAAAAGTTACCTAAATTTTCTGTATTTGGGTTGTCGTAATTTACAATGGTTTTATCGCCATTTTGTATAGTTTCGTTACCATTTACAGGTTTTGTAAAAGGCCTACCAGAACGTAAAATTCCGCCAATAGATGCTTTAAAATTTTTAGTAAAATTATAATTTAAAGCAGCACTTAAAGAGTGTGTAATATCTAAGCTATTTGCAAATTTCTTCGGATTAAAAACACCAAATGTATAGTTGTTTTCTGCCAACGTATAACTTAACCAAGTACTAATTACATCGGTTTGTTTGTTTATTAAAAATTCAATTCCTTTAATTTTATAATTACCAATAGAATTAAAGTTTTGAGTGTTATTGTAAAAACCTTGATTTGCTGTAGAAATACCGTTAACTACTTTGTAAAAACCTGTAATATCTGCGTACAGTTTATTTTTGGAATAAGAAACACCAAAAGATGCTTGTTTGCTTGTAATTATAGGCGTTCTATCATTATCAGATAAGATCCATCTACGTTTTTCGATACCTAAAAAATTATCTTCAAAATCTATTTTTTGAG
>JAHDHO010000032.1 GCA_020631275.1 Polaribacter sp.
AATATTTTATCGTCTACGGTTTGAAACATTTCTACTGCTAATAAACCAACAAAATCTAAATTGCTAACAACTTTTAAAGCAATTTCTCTTGCTTTTTCTGCCACTTTACTCTCTATTCTTGCAGGACAAATTACATATTCTACTTGATTTGCTTCCGGATGAAACTCCATTTCAACAACAGGATACGTTGTTACTTTACCATCTTTGTTTCTAGCTACAATTACAGCCAATTCGTTTTTAAACGGAATTAATTTTTCTGTAATACACTCTACATTAGGTAAACTTTCTAGATCTTTAATGTTTCTAACAATTTTTACGCCGTTACCGTCGTAACCAAATCTTGCAGCTTTCCAAACAAAAGGAAAATCTATAATATTGTTTTCGAAAGAATGTTTTAACTCTTCTAAATACGCATAATGAGAAAATTCTGCAGTTGGTATTTGATGATCTAAGTAAAAGTTTTTCTGTCTCGCTTTACTTTGAATAATTCTTAAATCTTTAGGTTTTGGGTAAATCTTAAGGCCTTCGCTTTCTAATTTGTCTAAAGCATCTAGATTTACATTTTCTATTTCAATTGTAAGTAAATCTACGGTTTTACCAAAGTTATAAACGGCATCAAAATCTAACAAATCTCCAATAACAAAATTATTGCAAATTTGTGCACAAGGTGCATTTTTATTACTGTCTAAAATAGAGGTGTAAATATCTAATTTTTGTGTTTCTGCTAAAAGCATTCGTCCTAATTGGCCACCACCAAGAACGCCCAATTTAAAATCTGAAGAATAATAATTTTTCACTGTTGAAGTTGTTGTGTTTCAGCAAAAATACACAACTCAAATCATTTTCACTAAAAATTACTGATTCTAATTGAAGAACCAGATTTTGTAACTTTATATTGTCTAGCCGGACATTCAAAATCATCAGTTTGTGGTGCGCCACCAAAGTGAACACTGTATTCACTTTCATCACAAGAACATTTTAAAACGGTTCCTTTTTCGAATGTCATAGGAGAGTTGCAATCGTTTTGTGGACATTGTTTATCAAAAGCAACAAATTCTGAACCATTTATATTAAAAAGAAAGATACCTTTAGCGCCACCTGTAAGATTTGCAAAACCACCCGGTGTTTGCACATTTATTAACTGCGGATTGTTTAGATCTGTGCTTAAACTAACAGGAAATTGCCTTAAACAGTTTGCTGGTAAATTGTTTTCTGCACAGGCAAAAAACAACACTAAACTTATAAAAAAAAGCACTTTTTTAAACATAAAATAATCTTTGTTTTCTTAATAACGAATGCAAGTTACAAATATTTTGTACATTTGTAAGACAATCTCATTCCTGCAAAGGCAATGAGATTTTTAAATTATAACAACATGAGTGAAATTTCATATTATTCAGTAGAAGGCTTAAAAAAGCTAAAAGACGAATTAGTTCATTTAGAACAAGTAGAGCGACCAAGAGTAACGCAAGAAATTGCAGACGCAAGAGATAAAGGAGATTTAAGTGAAAATGCGGAATATCATGCTGCAAAAGAAGAACAATCTCATTTAGAGTTTAAAATTGCAAAATTAAAAAATGTAATTTCTGGTGCACGTATTTTAGATGAAAGTCAATTAGATACCTCTAAAGTTTTAATACATTCTAACGTTGTAATTAAAAATACGGCTAACGGAATGGAGTTTAAATACAGATTGGTTGCAGACTCAGAAACAGATGTTAGAAACGGAAAACTATCTGTAAACTCGCCAATAGGTAAAGGTTTATTAGGTAAAAAAGTTGGAGAAATTGCAGAGATTAAAGTACCAAACGGTATAATGAAATTCGAAATTGTAGAAATTTCGAGATAATTTCTATAAAATGTTATTTAAAACGCTTTTCAATGAAAAGCGTTTTTTATTTTTACTAAAAATTGATGTATTATGAGCGTTTTTACAAAAATTATTTCAGGAGAAATACCAAGTTATAAGGTTGCAGAGAATGATGATTTTATTGCTTTTTTAGACATAAACCCAAATGCGGAAGGCCATACTTTGGTTGTGCCCAAAAAAGAAGTTGATAAGCTTTTTGATTTATCTAAAGAAGAATACAATGCTCTAATGAGTTTTTCTTATAAAGTAGCAAAAGCAATTGAAAAAGCTGTGCCTTGTTTAAGAGTTGGTATGAGTGTAATTGGTTTAGAAGTGCCGCATGTGCATGTGCATTTAATTCCGCTAAATGAAATGGCAGACATTCAATTTTCTAAAAAAGTAAAATTATCTAAGGATGAGTTTCAGTCTTTAGCAGCTAGTATTTCTGAAAATTTAGAAATTTAAATTTAGTTTGTTTAAGTAATATCTTTATCAAATAGTTTAGCCCTGATTGAACGGTTTGTTTGAGCTCTTTTGAGGAACGAAAAAAGCGAGTAGTGAAAGCAGGAAATAGCTTCTAATTAACCTAAACTTTATTTAATAAGATCTCGAAGGTTGTACCTTTATCTATTTCAGATTTTTGTACATAAATTTTACCTTTGTGGTAATCTTCTACAATTCTTTTAGATAAAGATAAACCTAAACCCCAACCACGTTTTTTTGTTGTAAAACCAGGTTTAAAGATTTGTTTAAATAATTTTTTTGGCATTCCTTTACCGGTATCAGAAATACTAATTTTTACTTTTTTAGGCGTATTTTCTATTCGGATATCTAAAGAACCTTCTCTTTGCATTGCGTCGATTGCATTTTTGATGAGGTTTTCTATAACCCAACCATACAATTCGGCATTAATTTTAGTGTTTATTTTGGTGTCTGAAGTCGTAAACGAAAAACTAATTTGTTTAGAACTTCTAGACTTTAAATAGTCGAATGCATTTTTTGTAATTGCTACAATATTATCTGATTTTAACTCTGGTATAGAGCCAATTTTAGAAAACCTGTTGGCAATTATATTCAATCGATTTACGTCTTTTTCTATTTCTTCTACATATTTGTCGTCTACATTTTCCATTTTTAAAATGGCAATCCAACCTAATAAAGAGGATAATGGTGTGCCAATTTGGTGCGCAGTTTCCTTGGCCATACCTGTCCATAATTTATTAGTTTCTGCAGCTTTATTAGAATTGTAAAATAAATAAATAACACTTAAGAATAAGAACAATATTAAGATTAAGGCAATTGGGTAATAGGTAAGTTTGTTTAATAAATCAGAATTTCGATAATAAATATACTGCTTGTTTTTACCGTTGTAACTAATTTCTATAGGTGCATTTTCTTCCTTCATTTTTTGAAGTTGTTCTTCTAGATATGCTGTATTTAAAGATTTTATTGAATCTAAATTTTGAAAGGATTCAATATTTCCTTTTTCATCAACCAAAATTAAAGGAATACTCGTATTCGCAACAATAATTTTATCGGGTAAAGTTATATCTGCATTTAAATCTGAATTAGCTAATTGCTTTTGAGCAATTCCTAAAATTTCCATTTTTACTCTTTCATCATTTTTAAATTTCTGAAAAAATATATAGGTATTCCATAGAATTAAAGAAACGATTATTAAAGATATTAAAACAGCAATTCTTTTAAATAAAAGAGTATTGGTTAGAAAATTCATAAAAACAAATATAAAGCTTTCAGTATATAACTCATTTCCTATTTTGATAGTATCTTTACAGTATAAAATTTTCTTTTTTATTAAAATTGAATTACTTAAAAAAAAATTAATGATTAAGATTTTTTTGAATTTATAAAGAAATAAGATATGCTTACAATAGACCCAAAAGAAGTTTCTACAGCAAAATTACATGGTTATTTATTAGGTGCAGTTGCCCCAAGACCAATTGCTTTTGCTAGTACTATTGATAAAGATGGAAACCCGAATTTATCTCCGTTTAGTTTTTTTAATGTTTTTGGTGCAAACCCGCCAATTATGATTTTTTCTCCCGCAAGAAGAGTAAGAGATAATACTACAAAGCATACATTAGAAAATGCTTTAGAAACTAAAGAAGTAGTAATTAATATGGTTAATTACGATATTGTACAGCAAATGTCTTTAAGTTCTACCGAATACCCAGAAGGCGTAAATGAGTTTGACAAAGCTGGTTTTACAATGCTAAAATCTGATGTTATAAAACCTTTTAGAGTGGCAGAATCGCCAGTGCAATTTGAATGTAAAGTTAACGATGTTATTTTTACAGGAGAAAACGGTGGTGCAGGTAATTTGGTGGTTTGTGAAGTGGTTAAAATTCATATTTCTGATGATGTTTTAGATGAAAACGGAGCTATAGATCAACATAAAATAGATTTGGTTGCAAGAGCTGGCGGTAGTTATTATTCGAGGGCACGAGATGGTTTTTTTGAAATACCTAAACCAATTTCTACATTAGGTATTGGCGTAGATGCAATAAGTGAAGAAATTAGAAATAGTACAGTTTTAACAGGCAATAATTTGGGTATGTTAGGTAACGTAGAACAATTGCCAACAGAAGAAAGTGTTAATAACTTTGCGAAAGAACATCCTAAATTTATTGGGTTAGAAACCACAAAAAAACATACATTTGCACAAGATTTTTTAAAAAAGAATGATGTAGAAAGTGCTTGGAAAGTGCTTTTAGTTAAATAGTTAAGATTATATATTATGGAAGTTATTGGTAAAGTTAAGTTAATCGGAGATGTACAAACATTTGGTGCAAATGGTTTTAGAAAAAGAGAATTAGTTGTAACAACAGATGATCAATATCCTCAAATGATTATGATTGAATTTGTACAAGATAAAGTAGATCTATTAAACAATTATGCTGTTGGGCAAGACGTAAAAGTATCTATTAATTTAAGGGGTAGAGAATGGATTAACCCACAAGGTGAAGCGAAATACTTTAACTCTATACAAGGTTGGAGAATAGAGAACTTATCTCAATCTAACACACAAGGGCAAAACTTACCTCCAGTAGATCAGTTTCAGCCAGCATCTAACGTTTCTAACGAAGAGCCAGACGATTTACCTTTCTAGAATTTAGAAGTATAAATTATATAAAAAAAGAGTGCAATTATAAAATTGCACTCTTTTTTTTATGTTGTTTTTGGTTTCTCTTTTTTAGGCATTGGGCCTCTAAGGTGAATAACCAAACCGTTTAAGAAATTTCTTAATATTTGGTCTCCGCACTCGACGTACTTCGGATGATCTTCACTTCTAAATAAAGCACCTAATTCTCCTTTAGAAACTTTAAAATCTACCAAAGCGCAGATTTCTATAATATCTGTATCGCGCAATTTATGCGCAACACGTAATTTTTTTAAAATATCGTTATTTGTTAATCCCATACTGCAAAGGTACTATTTTTATGTAACTACTTTAAATATAGCCCAAGCATAAATTGCAAACCTTAAAAAACGGAATAATCCAAAAAAGACAACATTTTTAAAAGGATATTTAATCATACCTGCAGCTAAACATGCAATAGAAAAAGGTAAAGGTAAAAGTGCACCAACTAAAATTAAAAATCCACCCCATTTCTTAGTGTTTTTAAGATTAGCAGCCATTTTAACTTCTAGATAATTTTTTACAGACTCTATTTTTAAGGTAGTTTTACCTATAAAATAAGATAATAAACCACCAAAGTAAGATAATGCGGCTAACATTGATAAATTTAAAATAGGCTCGTCTGTTTTCTTTGTCCAAGCAATAAATATTTCTGGCGGAATTAATCCTAATATAGTTTCAGAAATAAAAAATGTTATTAGAATACCAACTCTAGAAAAAGTTTCTGTAATTGTTTCTAATCCCTTGTTAATGTCGTAAACGTATTTGTTAAATAAAAATAGCCCTAAAACTACAAGTACAATAGGTAAGAAAGCTTTTTTTACACTTTCCCAAACAAACATGTAAAAGCCTGTTCTACCATAATAATTATGAAGCCTTTTACCTATAAATGCGGTTTTTTTCTTTCTTTTTTTTTTCTTTTTTTCCAAGAATACAATTATTTAATTGATTTGCAAAAATAGGAACAAATTCCAAATAAATAAGAATAGAATTTTAGATTAACTGTTTTTTAAGAAATATGTAAGTTTGTTTCTAATTATTAATATTATTTAGCATGGTTTGGCTTACAAATAAAATTGATTTTCCTGATTATAAGTATACATCTAAAGAAGGTATAATTGCTTTAGGAGGAGATTTATCTGAAGAAAGATTAATTTTTGCTTACAAAAACGGAATTTTCCCTTGGTTTTCTGATGATGATCCTATTATTTGGTATTGTCCGTATGATCGAATGGTGCTTTTTCCAGAGGATTTAAAAGTATCTAAATCTATGAGGAAAATAATTAGTAAAAATAAATTTACAATTACCCAAAACAAGGCCTTTGAAGATGTAATTTATAATTGCAAAAATATTGATAGAAAAGACGAGCTAGGAACTTGGATTACTAATGATATGGAACAAGCTTACATAAATTTGCATAAAATAGGCATTGCAAAATCGATAGAAGTTTGGTTAGATAATGAATTAGTGGGTGGTTTGTATGGTGTAGAAGTTAACGGTGTTTTTTGTGGTGAAAGCATGTTTAGTAAAGTGTCTAATGCATCTAAAATTGCTTTTATTTTTTTAGTACAAACCCAAAAGTATAAGTTAATAGATTGCCAGGTTTATAATAATCATTTGGCAAGTTTAGGAGCTAAAGAAATTGATAGAGCTTTATTTTTATCAATTTTAAAAGAAAAATAAAAAAAATCCTTGAATAATTAAACTCAAGGATTTTTATAAATTATAATAAGAATTACTGCTTATTTCTTAGCTAATAAATCTCTAATTTGCTCTAATAATTCTTCTTGAGAAGGTCCTGCTGGAGCTGGTTCTGGAGCTGGTTCTTCTTTTTTCTTTAAGTTGTTTAAACCTTTTACAATTAAGAACATTACAAAGGCAACAATAATAAAGTCTATTACATTGGTTAAAAAGTCTCCGTATAATACAGCAACTTCACCAACAACTTTACCAGTTTCATCTGCAACACCGTCTTTAACTATATATTTTAAGTCTTTTAAATCGGCATTGAAAATTAGACCAATCAAAGGTGAAACAATTCCACCTGTAAAAGAAGTAACAACTTGTTTAAAAGCTGCACCCATAACAAAACCTACTGCAATGTCAACAAGGTTTCCCTTCATTGCAAAGTCTTTAAACTCTTTAAGCATTCCCATTTTATATGTATTTAATTGATTAATGAATGGCTAAAATACTAAAAAAAATTATTTCTTTAACACTTTTTTAACACGTTGAGAGATTGCAGTCAAAGTTTCATAGACAATTGTTTCAGAAACATTTGCCATGTGTTCTATCATTTGTTGATTATTAAATATTATAACAGCATCACCTTCAGAGCAATCGATCTTAGTTATATCAACCATTATCATATCCATACAAACATTACCTATAATTGGTGCTTTTTGGTTGTTAATTATAACATATCCTTTTTTATTACCAATTTTTCTAGACAAACCATCTGCGTGCCCAATAGGCACAGTTGCAGTTTTAGTTGGTCTTTTTGCCACAAATGCTCTATTGTAACCTACTGTTTCTCCTGGATTAATTGTGTGTATTTGAGATATGATAGATGTTAAATTATGAGTGTTTTTTAATGCAGCAGTTTCTTTATCATCATTACCAAAACCGTATAAACCAATACCAACTCTAACCATATCAAATTGTGCTTTTGCATAATTTACAACGCCAGAGGTATTTAAGATATGTAATAAGGGTTCGTAACCCAAATGTTTATAAAACTGTTGTGCAATATATGCAAAGTTGTTTATTTGATTAATGCTAAACTCTTGCTCTTCTAGATCTTCACTTGCTGCTAAATGAGAGAATAAAGATTGTACTTTAACATGGTTTGTTTTCTTTAAATCAGAAATAATAGCAGGAATATCTGTGTGCCAAAACCCCAATCTATTTAAACCTGTGTTAAATTTAATATGAATAGGATAATTCATTAAAGGAGTTTCGTCTGCTAATTTTAAAAATGCATTAAATATTTTAAAATTATATAAGTTTGGTTCTAATCTATAAGAAACAATCTCTTTTAAATTTGGTATCTGCGGATGTAAAACTAAAATGGGTTTAGAAATATTTGCATTTCTTAATGCAATACCTTCTTGCGAATAAGCAACAGCAAAATAATCTACTTTATCCTCTAAATGTTTTGCAACTTGTACACCATCGCTACCGTAACCAAAAGCTTTAACTACAGCTAAAATTTTTGTTTCAGGATTAATTTTTTGTTTAAAATAATTAAGGTTATGGTCTAAAGCAGCACCATCGATTTCTAGAACGGTTACGTGGTTATTCATATTAAATGCGGTATTTTAGTCAGAATCTTTGGTAGATGATTCTTTTTCAGTAGAAGATAAAACTTCTTGTTTTTGCTTTTGTAATGCTTTGTAATAAGCTGCTCTACTTAACGGCTCATATTCTTGCGTTTCACCTAACATTACAATGTTGTCGTTTTTAGCCTTTCTAAAACTGTAATGTGCTAAATTACCTGTATGTGTACAAACAGCATGTACTTTAGTTACATATTCTGCAGTTGCCATTAATGCAGGCATTGGTCCAAAAGGATTTCCTTTAAAATCCATATCTAAGCCTGCAACAATTACACGAATTCCTCTATTTGCTAAATCATTGCAAACTGCCACAATTTCATCATCAAAAAACTGGGCTTCATCTATACCTACAACATCTACATTGTTTGCTAAAAGTCTTATGTTTGCAGATGCTGGTACAGGTGTAGATCTAATTCTATTGTCGTTATGCGAAACTACTTCTTCATCATCATAACGAGTATCTACAGCGGGTTTAAAAATTTCTACACGCTGTTTTGCAAACTGTGCACGTTTTAAACGTCTAATAAGTTCTTCTGTTTTACCAGAAAACATAGAGCCGCATATTACTTCAATCCAACCAAATTGTTCTGTATGATTTACTGTATTTTCAAGAAACATTTTGTAATTTTAGGCTTTAGAAATTTAAATTTTGCGTTACTTTCGTAATCAACAAATTTATTAAAAATTACGAGTAAATTTTAACTTCAACTTACAACTTATGCACAAAAAATTGGAAAACGATTTAATGAGTTTAGCTCATAGCATTTTACAGATGAAAAATAAACAAGATGTAAAAGCTTTAAAAGATAAATCGCAGCAAATTTATGAGAAATTATCACTTTTAGCATTTGTAGAAGACTATGTAAACACCAATCCTAACTTAGAAGAAACAAAAGAAGAACTCTTAGAAAAGGTAACTTCTGCATTAGATAAAAAGAATGCTATTATAACTAATGATGTTAGAGAAGATGTTAAAATAGAAGTTGTAGAAGATCATTTTGTAGATGAAAATGAAAAGCTTGCAGTAGAAATAGGAGACGATTTTTTTGAACAAGAAATTAAAAATTCAGAAACTATTAATTCCGTAAAAGAGGAAGTTGTTTTAGAGTATTCAAAAGAAGATGTTGTGAATGAATATTTAGAAGTTGAAAAAGAAGAAGTTATAGAACAACCTTTTGATGATTTAGAAGAACTAATTTTTGGAGATACAAAACCTACAAACTTTAAAGACGACCCCAAAGATGTTGGCGAAAAGAATGCAATTACTTTAGAAGAAGAATTGGAAGACACAATTCCGGTTGATGTGATTGCCAATTTATTCGAACCAGTACAACCAAAATCTTTAAACGATAAATTGCAAACTAATATTCAAATTGACTTAAATGATAGAATTGTTTTTGTAAAAAATTTGTTTGAAGGCAGTCAAGAAGATTTTAACCGTGTGGTTTCTCAATTAAATACATTTAAAACAGAAAAAGAAGCTAAAAAGTTTATCATTAAAATGGTAAAACCAGATTATGATTGGTCTAAGCAAGAAGAATTAGAAAATAGGTTGTTAGAGATTATAGAAAGAAGATTCGCATAAAATCATTTATTTGAAACCAATTTTAATACATACACATTTTCATAAACGCAGAACAGGTGTTACAAGAAGTATAGAAAATGTTTTGCCTTTTTTTTCTGATACATACGAAACATATTTATACGGTTATGGTGCAAACGGAAAACACATTACTAAAAGAGAATTAAGAAAATTATGCTATTCTAATAGAGAAGTTGTAGTGCATTGTCATCGTAATAACGAAATTATGCGTATGCTTTTTTTTAGATTTCTAGGCGCAAAATTTAAATTGATAGCAACAAGGCATGCAGAAACTGTTCCGTCTGGTTTAACAATGAAATTGCTAAAAAAAGCAGATAAAGTTGTTACATTGATAGAAAGTATGAGTCAAAAATTGGGTATTAAAAATACAGTTGTTGGCCACGGAGTAAATGTAGATTATTTTAAACCTAAAAAAAATGTTTCTTTAAAAGACATAAAACAAGATCATATTATTTTATGTGCAGGTAGAGTTAGAAAAGCCAAGGGGCAAGTAACATTGCTAAAAGCTGCTAAAATTTTAAAAAACTATCAAAATTGGGCTTTGGTAATTGTAGGTAAAGTAGATAAACCCGTATTTTTAGAAGAATTACAAAAAATAGCTAAAGAACAAAAAATTGCTAATCAAGTTTACTTTATTAATGAAACTCCAGATATTCTTTCTTATTATCAAGCATCAAAAATAACTGTGGTACCAAGTTTTTCTGAAGGATTTTCTCTAGTAACAGCAGAAGCAATGTCTTGCGGATGTTCTGTAATTGCGACAAAAGGAGTCGGCGTGCATTCATCATTAATAGAAAATACTAAGAATGGATATTTGTTTGAACCAGGTAATAACAACGAGTTAGAACAACTATTAGAAAAATCAGTGAATGGCGAATTACCACTGCTAGGTAAAGAAGGTAGACAAGAAATTTTAGAAAACTGGAGCGCAAAACAAGAAGCCCAAAATCTTATTAAAGTGTATCAGAATTTATAATAAAAACTAAAGTTCTGTAACAAAATTAATTAGTAGTCGTCTTAAATTTAAAACCTACTAATTATGAAAAATATAGCCACAATTCTATTTGCATTTATTATTACAGCAACTGCTGCACAAGATGCTGCGTTCGAAAAATTTTACAAAACAAATAAAGAGAAATCTACCTTTTCTATAAATCTATCTGCATCTTTGGCAGGTTCTTTTTTAGAAGATGAAGATGACAGTGATTTAATGAATGTAATTAAAAAATCGAGCGACTTTAAAGTAATGGTTTTTAATAATGATGATTATATAGTTGCAAAAGGCTTTAAAAAGTTTAAAAGAAGAAATAATTTAAAAACTTATGTTAGAGTAAAAGATAATGGTAGTAAAGCAGAATTATACTTTGTAGAAAAAAACAATCTTATTAGAGAAATTATAATTAGAGCAAATAGTAACAACGATAAATTAGTACTATTTGGTTTAAAAACTAAAATTACTAAAGATGAGCTAGCGGCAATGATATCATCTTCAGACATAGAAGTAACATCTAAGTAAAAAAACAAAAGAGAAGATTTAACCAATCTTCTCTTTTAGTTCTGCAACCACTTTTTTACTATTTCCAATAAAAATTTCGTTATCAACAATAAAAACAGGTCGTTTTAAAAAAGTATATGCATCTAAAATATATTGCCTGTAATCTGCCTCAGAAATTTCCTGATTTTTCAAATCCATAGCTTTATATAATTTCGCACGTTTATTAAACAACGCCTCATAACTACCCGCAAGCTTGTGCATTTCTTCTAATTGTGTAGCATTTACAGGATTTCCTTTTATTTCTTGTCGCTCAAAACCATCAGTATTTACTTCTTTTAAAATGCGTTTACAAGTATCACAAGTTTGTAAAAAATAGACTTTTCTCATAGGAATCGATTATATTTGTTTACTCAAAAATAACATAAAAAATGAAGACACAATTCGATGTTTTAAGAAAATCTCGCGATTTAGTAATAAAAGAATTAGAAGGTTTAACGTTAGAGCAAATTCACGTAATTCCTACCGGATTTAAAAACAATATTGCTTGGAATGTTGCTCATTTAGTAGTTACACAACAAATTTTACACTATAAATTGTCGGGTTTAAATTGTTTGTGTCCAGATGATTTAATTGCAGATTTTAAAAAAGGAACTGTACCAACAAGACAATTAACCGAAGAAGAGTTCGAAGAAGTAAAAGAACTTCTATTAGGTTTGCCAGATACTTTAGAAGAAGATTTTGAAGCCGGTATTTTTACAGAATACACAGAATACCCAACAAGCACAGGTTTTGTATTAAGCTCTATAGAAAATGCAATTGCTTTTAATAATTTTCACGAGGGTATTCATTACGGAATTATAAGATCGATAAAGAAATTTTTATAATTTTTAGAAGCTATTTCCAGCTTTCACTACTCGCTTTTTTAGTTGTAAATTTTTTCAAAATTTACAACTAAAAAGAGCTCAAACAAACCGTTCAATCTGGGCTAAACTATTTGCTAGTTATTTGCAATTAGCAAGTTAAATGCTGTAATTACAATGAAATTTAATACAAAAACCATTCACGGAGGCCAAAAACCAGAAAAATCAACAGGTGCAATTATGCCGCCAATTTTTCAAACATCAACATACGCACAAACAAACCCAGATCAAGAATTTCATTATTCAAGAGGAGAAAATCCAACAAGAAAAGCATTAGAAAATAGTTTTGCTGCAATAGAAAATGGTACAAAAGGTTTTGCTTTTTCATCTGGCTTAGCAGCAATAGATGCAGTTTTAAGACTTTTAAAACCCGGAGACGAAATAATTGCAGGAGACGATTTGTATGGTGGTACGTACAGAATGTTTACAAAATTATTTCAAAAATATGGTTTAGAATTTTCTTTTGTAGATACAGATAACGTAAAAAATATTACAGATAACATTACAGATAATACCAAGTTAATCTGGTTAGAAACACCTACAAATCCGTTAATGAAAATTGCAGATATTGCTGCAATTTCTAAAGCCGTAAAAGAAATTAATAATAAAATTTTAATAGCTGTAGACAATACGTTTGCAACACCATATTTACAACAACCTTTAAATTTAGGTGCAGATATTGTAATGCATTCGGCAACAAAATATCTTGGTGGTCATTCAGATATTATTATGGGTGCATTAATGGTAAACGATATTAAATTAGCAGAAGAAATTCATTTTATACAATTTGCGGCAGGTGCAATTGCTGGCCCAATGGATTCTTTTTTAGCTTTAAGAGGAATCAAAACATTGCATATAAGAATGCAACGTCATTGCGAAAATGGTAAAGCAGTTGCTAGTTTTCTTAAAAACCATCCAAAAGTTGGTAAAGTGTATTATCCTGGTTTAGAAGAGCATCCTAATTTCGAATTAGCAAAAAAACAAATGAAAGATTTTGGCGGAATGGTTTCTTTTTCTTTGAAAGAAGAAACTAAAGAAGCTGCTTTTAAATTTTTAGAAAACACTAAGTTATTTACTTTGGCAGAATCTTTAGGAGGTGTAGAAAGTTTAGCAAATCATTCGGCTACGATGTCACATGCATCAATACCAGAAGAAGAACGTCTAAAAATTGGCATTACAGATTCTTTAATTCGTTTAAGCGTTGGTATAGAAGATATCGAAGATTTAATAAAAGATTTAGAAAGCGCATTAGAAGCTTAATTTACTAAACACAAAAAAGGGAGAAATTTTAAAATTTCTCCCTTTTTTGTGTTTAGTAATTCTCAATTAAAATAAACCATTAATTTGAGAATCTATTCGATCTATAATATATCCTAAATCTTCTTGATTTTTAACAAAATCTAAATTATCAACATCAATAACTAATAATTTACCTTTGGTATATTTAGAAATAAAAGCTTCATAACGCTCGTTTAATCTACTTAAATAATCAATAGAAATAGAGTTTTCATATTCTCTACCACGTTTGTGAATTTGACCAACTAGAGTAGAAATATCTGCACGTAAATAAATTAATAAATCTGGTGGTTGTACTAAGTTTTCCATCAATTCAAACAAAGAAGAATAATTACTAAAATCTCTATTTGTCATTAAGCCCATTGCATGTAAGTTTGGTGCAAAAATATGGGCATCTTCATAAATAGTTCTGTCTTGTATAATGTTTTGTCCAGATTCTCTTAGTTCTAAGATTTGTCTAAATCTGCTATTTAAAAAATATACTTGTAAATTAAAAGACCAACGCTCCATCTCTGTATAAAAATCATCTAAATAAGGATTTTCATCAACAGCTTCAAAATGAGGTTTCCAATTGTAATGTTTCGCTAAAAGTTTGGTTAGCGTAGTTTTACCAGCGCCAATATTTCCTGCAATTGCAACGTGCATATATAAAAAGGTATAAAATTAAATCGGTGGATAAAGGTACATAAATTTTATAATTAACAAATTAATTTATAACCAAAACCACGCACATTAATTATTTGAATGTTTTCATCTTTTTTTAATTTTTTTCTTAATTTAGAAATAAAAACATCCATACTTCTAGCGTTAAAAAAATCATCGTTTCCCCATAATTTATTCAAAATAAAAGTTCTGTCTAAAACTTCATTTTTCTTATCAAAAAGATAGAATAATAGTTGTGCTTCCCTGTGTGTAAGTTGCTGTTGATCATTAGAAAAAGTAAGAATTTGTTTTGTTAAATTAAATTCGTAGTTTCCAATTTTTATATTTTCTGAATCGGTTTTTAGTTCTATTCTATTTAGCAAAGCCTTAATTCTTACAATTAACTCTTCCATAGAAAAAGGTTTTTTTAAATAATCGTTACCACCGTTATTAAACCCTTCTAAAACATCACTAGTTTGCGATTTTGCCGTAAGAAATATTATAGGAATATGTTTGTTTTCTAATCTAATTTCTTTGGCAAGTGTAAAACCGTCTTTTATCGGCATCATTACATCTAAAACTAAAATGTCTGGTTGTTGTGCTTTGTAAATTTCTAAAGCTTCTTCGCCATTTTCTGCATGAAAAACAGTAAAATTTCTAGATTCTAGGCTTTCCTTAACAATCATGCCTAAACTTGCTTCGTCTTCTGCTAGTAGTACTTTTATGTTATTCATTTGGCAAATTTATTTTAAAAATAGTACTATTTTTTGTTGATGAAAGCGTTAAACTTCCTAAATGTTTTTCTATAATTTTTTTGCAATAATACAAACCGATTCCAAAACCCTTAACATCGTGTGTGTTGCCTTTTGGTACTCTGTAAAATTTATCGAAAATCTTTTCTTGTTGCAGTTTATCAATTCCATTTCCATTATCTGCTACAGAAATTTCTGTGGTATTTAAAATAGAATTTATATTTATTTCAATCTTGTTGCCTCCATATTTAACAGCATTGTCTATTAAGTTAGAAATGGCGTTTTCTAAATGAAAAACATCAACATTTAAATAGATAGGAGTTAGGTTGGTAGAAAATGTAATTTCTTTTTCTTTAGAAATTAATTGGTGTTTGTAAACTTGCTTTTCAATAATTTCTACAACATTTATGCTTTCTTTTTTAAGAATAAGTTGTTCGCTATCTAAAGTGGCAGTTTCTAACAGTTTTTCTACCATTTGATGCAGTTTCTTTAACTGAATAGAAGACATAGAAAGGTATTTTTTTGTTTTTTCTTTATCGTCTAAAACATTAAAATTTTCTATTGCTTCTATTGCTGTAGAAACTGTTGCAATGGGTGTTTTAAATTCATGAGTGATATTGCTAATTAAATCGTTTTTAATGGTTGCTAATTCTTTTTGCTCTCTAATTACTTTTAACAAATAAAATAAACTAGAAATTACTGCTAAAGACAATAATAAAGAGAGAGAAATACCAAAAAAACTACGTTTTAAAGCCTCGAAATTAGGGTTGTTATATACCAATAGAAAGCTTTCGTTATCTTTTAAATAAGTAGATTTAGAAGTTACGGTAAAAACAGTAGTATTTAATAAAGAATCTTTTGTTTGATGAAAAAGCGTGTCATTTTTTAAATGATGAAAACTAGTTTGTAAATCTATTTTCTTTTGTTTTAGTTGTTTACTAATTAATGAGTCTATTTTTTCATACTCGACAGATTGGTCTAAAAAAGAAATAAAAATGGGTTTTAAATTGGTAAGCAATTTAAGACTGTCTGCTGCCTTTTTACCCTTAAAATATTTAACGGGTGTTTTAGACCCATCAGATTTTATGGTAAGCCCATTTTTATCGTCTAAAAATCTTGTAGATAAATTTTTTTTAACGTCTTTTTTATTTTTAATAGAATCTATTTTTAAATTAAATTCGGCTACAAATTTCTTGGTAGAATTCATCATAGAATCTATCTTTTCTTGAGGCAAATTATCATCAGAAGTAATTTTAATGTTGTTAATAGTTACTTTTGGTTTTTCTGAATTAGAATTACTTTTTTTAAGTTTATTTAAAATACCGTTAAGAGAGCTTTCTTTTAATGTTTTACTTTTATCAAACTTATTTTCTACAATGGTAATAAAATTACTTTTTGCCAACGAAGCATAATACTCTTCTACAGCATTGTCTAGACTTATCTGAATCTCGTTAGTAACTTGTCTTTTGTTTTCTTCGTAATTTTTATAATTCCAATAAAACTGTATGGCAATAGTTGCCACAATTGTAAGGGCAATTAAATAAAAAATTAACTGATGTTTTTTTGTAATCATGTTACAAATATAGTTTCTAAAATTTATAAAATCAGTAGGTTAACACTCGTTAACACTTGTTAACTTTAAAATTGAGTTTTGAGTTACATCTTTGTGGTGATCTTAAAATAAACCAACAATTATGAAAAAACTTATCACACTATTATTTATTATGTGCACATTATTTATAAAAGCACAAAAACCGAAAACAAATATAACTTATTCTAAAAATGTGGTTTCTAAAGTTACATCTTTAAAGTATTCTACAAGTTTAATTAAAGAGTTAGAAACTATTAATTGGAAAGATGTAAAAGGTGTTTTTGAAAGCAATAATCCTAAAGAAAAAATAGAGTTGCGTTTTGAGTTAGATTTACTAGAATCTAAAAATAAGTTTAAATCTTCTGTAGCCATTGGAGGAGAAACTAAAGAATTAGACTCTCTAATAATAAGAGCAAAAAAATTAATAAAATCTATTATAAAAATATCTGAAAACTACTAAAACAAATATATTATGAAAACAATACTAACAGCATTTGCATTATTTATGATATTATCTATAGATGCACAAGAATTTCAGGGAAAAGCAATTTACAAAACCAGTAGAAAAAGTAATTTCAAAATTTCTGAAGATAAAAATTCTGGAATGGATGAGAAAATGCAAGAATTGCTAAGAAAGCGAATGGAGAAAATGAATCAGAAAACATACACTTTAAATTTCGATAAAAATAGATCTACTTATATACAAGAAGTAAAACTTGATAATCCAGGAGCTAAATTAGGTGCAAGTGGTGTTAAAATTTTGTCACTTGGCGGCTCTGGTGCTTCTGATATTTATTTTAAAAATCTAAAAGAGAATATGTATTTAAATCAAACAGAAATACAAGGTAAACGATTTTTAGTAAAAGATAAATTACCAAAGCATGAGTGGGTGTTGTCATCAGAAACCAAAAATATTGGAAACTATACGTGTTATAAAGCTTCGTACACAAAAGAAGTAGAAAGTAAAAAGATTACCATGAAAGATGGGCAGTCTAAAGAAGAAATTACTAAAGAAACGGTAGTAACCACAGCTTGGTATACACCTCAAATACCACTAAGTAATGGGCCTGCAAATTACCAGGGTTTACCAGGGTTAATTTTAGAGGTAAATAATGGTAAAAAAATAATTGTTTGTACAGAAATTATTTTAAATACTAAAGAAAAAATTTTCATTAAAGCACCAGAAAAAGGAAAACTAATCTCACAAAAAAAGTTTGATAAAATAAGAAAGCAAAAAACAGATGAGATGATGGAGAAAATGAAAGGTAGAAATGGTTTAGATTTAGGTAATGGTATAAACATAAAATTTGGAGGTTAATTTTGTAAATATTTAAAACGAATTAAACTTTTAAGTTTTTTTTAAGTCTTACTAGAAATTACTAATACTACTTTAGTAAAAAAAAGATAAAAAAATCATGAAACAATTAATTACATTATTCTTAGCCTTTGTTACAATTGGTGTATTTGCTCAGAAAAATTTTCAAGGAAAAGCAACTTATATGTCTAAAACTACTTTAGATATGAGTAGTTGGGGAAGTAGAATGAATAGCATGTCTGAAGCACAAAAGAAACAAATTGCAGAAAGAATGAAATCAATGTTAGAAAAAACATTCATTTTAAGTTTTGATAAAACAGCATCTATTTACAAAGAGGATGAAAAGTTAGATGCGCCTGGTGCTGGTGGCGGATTTAGAATGGGAGGTTTCTCTGATGGAGGTATTAAATATAAAAACACAAAAGATCTTGTAGCGCTTGAGTCTAAAGAATTTTTTGGTAAAAACTTTTTGATTTCTGATACTATGGAAATGCCAAAGTGGGAGTTAGGGAGCGAAACTAAAAAAATAGGAAACTATATTTGTTATAAAGCAACACTTACCAAAGATGTAGATGCTACAGATTGGAGAAATATGAGAAGAAGAAATAGAGATGATGATAAGAAAAAAGAGGATGCAAACAAAGACACTACAGAGACTGTAAAAGTTACAGAAGATATAGAAATACCAAAAAAAATAACGGTTACAGCATGGTATACACCACAAATACCGGTAAGTAATGGTCCAGGAGAATATTGGGGGTTACCAGGTTTAATTTTAGAAATTAATGAAGGCAGAACTACTATTTTATGTACAGAAATTGTATTAAACCCTTCAGAAAAATTGGAAATTGAGAAGCCTACAAAAGGAGATAAAGTTACAAGAAAAGAATACACAGATGCAATTACTAAAAAAATGGAAGAGTTTAGAAATAGCAGAGGTAGAGGTAGAGGTGGAAGAGGTAGATTTTAATTAATAAAACATAAAATACACAATGAAAAAATTACTACTATTAACCATTTTTATGGTTTCATTTATTTCTAGTGCGCAAATTACTCTTACAGGAGTTGTAAAAGATAGTATTGGCTCACCTTTAGAAATGGCAAACATTTTAGCTGTAAACAAGGCAACAAAAAAAATGTCATCATATGGTTTTACAGATGCAAAAGGAAATTATAAATTAGATTTAGATAAAAATCAAACTTTCGAAATTAAAATAAGTTACATTGGTTTTAAAACTGTAGATTTTATTATAGAAACTAAATCAGAGAATATTGTAAAAAATATTACACTTAAAGAAGATAATTCATTAGATGAAATTACAATAGTTTCTAAAATGCCAGTAACAATTAAAGGAGACACAATAGTGTATAATGCAGATTCTTTTAAAAATGGTTCTGAACGAAAATTAGAAGATGTATTAAAAAAATTACCTGGAGTAGAAATTAATGATGATGGTCAAATTGAGGTAGAGGGTAAAGTCGTAGAAAAAATTACAGTAGATGGTAAAGAGTTTTTTAGTGGAGACACAAAATTAGCATCTAAAAATATCCCTTCTAATGCAGTAGACAAAATACAAGTACTAAGAAATTTTTCTGATGTAAATCAGTTAAGCGGAGTTCAAAATAATCAAGATAGAGTAGCTATTAATATAAAATTAAAGGAAGGGAAAAAGAATTTTTGGTTTGGAGATGTATATGCAGGTGCTGGATTTACACCGAGTGATGATTTGTACTTGTTTCAACCCAAACTATTTTATTACAACCCAAAATATACATTAAATGTAATTGGTGATATAAATAATTTAGGTGAAGCAGTATTAAATAGAAGAGATTTAAGAGGTTTTACCGGAGGTTTTAGAAGTCAAAGTCCGTCAAATGGAACAAATATAAATTTAGCAAGTGCAGGTATTGGTTTTTTAACGCCAAATGCAAGAAATGCGAATAGAATAGAAACCAAATTAACGGCTTTAAACTATAGTTACTCGCCAAATAAAAAATTAGATTTTAGTGGTTATTTAATTTGGTCTAGCAATAGTAATGGGCAAAGAAATAGAAATATTATAGATTATAATGATCCATCTATACCAGATGATGTAACAGATAATACAACAGATCAAACTAGTAATTCTGGTTTATTTAACTTTAAAACGATCTATAAGAAAAATATAAACAATCAATTAAATTACGATTTAAATGGTCGTTTTACAAACGAATTTAGGTTAGACAATGGTACATCTCAAATAATAGGTAATAATGTGCCAATAGTAGAGAACGAGAACGCAACACCTTTTACAATCAACCAGAATTTAAGTTACTTTTATACAGCAAACGAAAACAATATTTTTGCATTAGAGGTACAACATCAATTGCAAGATGAAGATCCTTTTTATGTATCTTCTATAGAGAATTTAGATCAAGATCCAAACAATAATGTAGATGGTTTTGATTCGGCAGCAGATGTTTTAGGTTTAGATAAATCACAACAATTTTATACTTTAGAACAAGACAGACGAGTAAAATCTAATCAATTAGATGCAAAGTTAGATTACTATTACATTATAAATAACAAAAGCAACTTTAATTTTGTAGGTGGTACTATTTTAAGTAAGCAAAACTTTGATTCTAGGTTTTTTCAAATTTTAGATAATGGCAGTTCATTAGATCCAACTTTAAATATTCCTAATTTAGCAAACCCAAGTACTACAAATGATGTAGAATACAATTTTACAGATATCTATGCAGGTATGCGTTATCGTGTAAAGGCAGGTATTTTTACTTTTAGACCAGGTTTTACAGCACATTCTTATAATATTAATAATACTCAAGTTGGTGCAATAACAGATTTTAAAGATTCTTTTACAAAGATTTTACCAGAATTAAATATTATTGCCCAATTTAAAAAGAGCGAAAGTTTGCGTTTTAATTACAGGCAACAAGTTAATTTTACAGATGTAAATCAACTAGCAGAAGGTATTGTTGCTAGAAGTTATAATTCATTTTTCTTTGGAAATAATGATATTATGAATGCTAGAGTAGAATCGATGAGTTTAAATTATAGTAGCTTTAATTTATTTAACAATATGTTTGTTTTTGGTGGATTAAACTATAACAAAACTATGGAGCAAATTGCTTCAATTGCAGATTTTGTTCCAGACGCAAATAACCCAAATATAAGATCTAATGTTTCTACTAATACTAATTTAAACTTGCCTTATGATATAGAGTCTATTAGTGCTTTTGGACGTTTTACAAAAACGTTTAGAAAGATTAGAACAAGTTTGGCTGCAAGTTTTTTAGATTCTCAAGCTTATCAATTATTTGGTGCGGAAACAACAAAGTTGAATACTCAAAGTTATTCGATTACTCCAGGTATTAGAACAAACTATACAAAAGCACCTAATGTTAGTTTAAGCTATAGAGCTTCTTTTTCAGATCAAAACAGAACAGAATTAAGCACAAATAATGTTTCTAATTTTAAATCTGTTACACATGCACCTTCTATTAATTTCGATGCCTACATTTGGAATTCTCTAACGTTAACCTCTGATTTCACTTACAATGAAGTTAGACAAAACGGACAGCATCAAAATTCTTTTAAAATATGGGATTTATCATTATCATATAGAAAAGATAAAGATGCAAAGTGGGAGTACGAGTTTCAAGCAAGTAACATATTAGGAACAGAATCTAGAGTTAGTGTTAATAATGGAAACATTTCAAATTCGATTAACGAAACTTTTATTTTGCCTAGGTTAGTTACTTTTAGAGTAAGATATCAATTATAAAACATTTTAGTATAAAATTAAAAAGGCTCAAGAAATTGAGCCTTTTTTTATTTACTTTAATTATTTTAGCCGTATGAGTTTGTTAGCTACAAAGTCTCCTTTTATTGCAACTTTTAAAAGTTTAGGAGCACTATTTTTATTTATAGGTTTTGGTCTTTTTTTAGACAGTCTCTACATGGTAGAAATTACAGATAATGCACAGTTATATGC
>JAHDHO010000033.1 GCA_020631275.1 Polaribacter sp.
ATTGCTCATATTATTTTTTTTATAGTTAACTTTCTCTGTTATTATACCTATTGCAATTTCTGTACCATTATAAGTACACCACAAAGATAATTTGAAAGCAGGGGTTAGATTAACTCTATAACTTCAAATCTTGACTCAAACCAATTTTTACTTAAAAATAAGCTTAAAAACGCAAAAAACACCTCAAAATGAGGTGTTTTTATTAAAAATAATACGTTTTTTATTTAAAAAGCATAACGTTGTGGTCCTCCTCTACGGATGTCTTCACTAGCTACATCTTCAAATTGTTTAAAGTTGTGTCTAAATGCATTCGATAATTTAAATGCTGTTTTATAGTAAGCTTCATCATTATTCCAGGTAGCTCTCGGACTTAATAATTCCTTTGGTACACCAGGACAACTTCTAGGTTGTGCTACACCAAAGACTGAATGTATATGATAATCTTCATAAGTATAACTTCCTAAATCACCATTTAAAACAGCAGAAATCATTGCTCTGGTGTATTTTAATGGCATTCTTCTACCAACGCCATATTGCCCACCAGACCAACCTGTATTAATTAGCCACACGTTTACACCAGCATCTTTCATCTTCTTACTTAGCATTTCTGCATATTTAGTTGGGTGTAATGGCATAAAAGGTGCACCAAAACAAGCAGAAAAGCTTGGTGTTGGCTCTGTTACACCTGCTTCTGTACCTGCAACTTTAGCCGTATAACCAGATATAAAATGATATGCAGCTTGGTTAGGTGTTAATTTAGATATTGGAGGCAACACGCCAAAAGCATCTGCCGTTAAAAAGAAAATATTTTTAGGATTTTTACCAATTGATGGTTTTTTAATATTTTCTATATGATAAATTGGATAACTAACTCTTGTATTTTGTGTTATTGATATGTCTGCAAAGTCTATTTCACCTTTGTCATCCATAATAACGTTTTCTAAGATTGCTCCTTTTTTGATTGCACCAAAAATTTCTGGTTCTTGCTCTTTAGAAAGGTTTATTACTTTAGCATAACAACCACCTTCGAAGTTAAAAACAGAATTTTCTGCGGTCCAACCGTGTTCATCATCACCAATTAAACTTCTATCTGGATCTGTAGAAAGAGTTGTTTTACCTGTACCAGATAATCCGAAGAAAATTGCCGTGTCGCCATCTTTACCAACGTTTGCAGAACAATGCATTGGTAATGTATTTTTGTAGACTGGTAGAATAAAATTTAAAGCAGAAAAAATTCCTTTTTTAATTTCACCCGTATATCCTGTACCTCCAATTAAAGCAATTTTTCTTGTAAAGTTTAAAATTGCAAAGTTATGTTGTCGTGTACCATCTACTTCTGCATCTGCCATAAAACCAGGTGCATTAACAACGGTCCATTCTGCATCAAATGTTTTAAGCTCTTCTTCCGTAGGTCTTAAAAACATATTGTGAGCAAACATATTACTCCAAGGGTATTCGTTTACAACACGAATATTTAATTTATAATCTTCGTCTGCACAAGCATAAGAATCTCTTACAAATAGTTCTTTATTTGAAAGGTAATCGGTTACCTTATTGTAAAGTGCATCAAATTTATCAGCGTCAAATGGTAAGTTAATATCACTCCACCAGACTTGGTCTTTGGTAATATCATCTTTTACGATAAACCTATCTTTTGGTGATCTTCCTGTAAACTCTCCTGTATTAACCGCAATTGCGCCTAAAGAAGATTCTACACCTTGTTCTTTTTCTAAAGTTTCTGCATGAAGTTCATCCGATGTTAATTGGTAACGAACAGTAGCATTTCTGATTCCTAAATTTTCTAACGAAATCGATTTCGTATTTAGATTTATCATTTCTATAATTTTAGTTGTGTTTCTATTATTACACGACAAAATTAAACAATATTTTTTTACAGAAAAGTTATTTACCTCTTTTTTATGAATATATTATTTATTTGATATTTTTTTTAAGAATAGTGTAATCATTAAAATCCAACCAATTATAAAAAACAAACCACCCAGTGGTGTTACAAACCAAATAGATTTTGCCGTAATTGAAGTTAAATTTATTGCATAAATAGAACCTGAAAAGAATAGTATTCCTAAAAAGAAAAATAGACTTATCTTATTTTTTTGAGAAATTGAAAATCCGCTGTAGGTATTTACAAAAAGTAAAACTATTACATGATACATTTGATATCTAACCGCTGTTTCGAAACTAAGCAACTCTGTTGCAGATAAACTTTCTTTTAATGCATGTGCGCCAAAAGCACCTAAAACAATAGCCAAAGCACCAAGCGCACTAGTAATAATTAAATTTTTAAACATTTTTAATGGTTTTTGTTTAATTTTAAACAATTAATGTATATTCGTATTACATACAAAAATACATCTTATTCCATGAAAAACATCCTAATTATTGGCGCAGGTAAATCTAGTTCTTCTCTTATAAAATATCTTTTAGACAAATCTGAACAAGAAAACCTCTACATTACAATTGGTGATGTATCTGTTGATAATGCAAAAAAATTAATTGGAAAACAAAAGAATGTTAAAACTATTCAATTGGATGTTTTTGACCAAGAAAACCGCATAAAGTGTATAAGAAATGCAGATATTGTAATTTCTATGTTGCCTGCAAGATTTCATATTGAGGTAGCAAAAGATTGTATTAAATTAAAAAAACATTTGGTAACTGCTTCTTACATATCCGAAGAAATGAAAGCCTTAGACTCTAAAGTAAAAGAGAATGGTTTGGTATTTATGAATGAAATTGGTGTAGACCCTGGAATAGACCATATGAGTGCAATGCAGGTTCTTGATAAATTAAGAGCAAAAAATGCTAAATTACTTTTATTTGAATCTTTTACAGGCGGATTAGTAGCACCTGAAAGCGATACCAATTTATGGAATTATAAATTTACTTGGAATCCTAGAAATGTGGTTTTGGCAGGACAAGGAGGTGCTGCAATGTTTATACAAGAAGGAACGTATAAATACATACCTTATCATAAATTATTTAGACGTACAGAGTTTTTAAAAATAAACGGTAGCGGAAATTTTGAAGCGTATGCAAACAGAGATTCTCTAAAATATAGAAATGTTTATGGTTTAGAAAACATACCAACAATGTACAGAGGCACCATAAGAAAAGTTGGTTTTTCTAGAGCTTGGAATATTTTTGTGCAATTAGGTATGACAGATGATACTTATATTATAGAAAATTCGGATAAGATGAGCTACAGAGATTTTGTTAACTTATTTTTAGCCTACTCACCTTCAGATTCTGTAGAATTAAAATTACGTTCTTATTTAAAAATTGATCAAGATGACATTATGTGGCAAAAATTAGTTGAGCTTGATCTTTTCAATCCTAAGAAAATTATTGGTTTAAAAAATGCAACACCTGCACAAATGTTACAAAAAATATTAGAAGATTCTTGGACATTGCAACAAAATGACAAAGATATGATTGTTATGCAGCATCTATTTGGTTACGAATTAGACGGAGAAAAAAAGCAAATAGAAAGCAGCTTGGTTGTTATTGGCGAAAATCAAAAATACACAGCTATGGCGAAAACCGTAGGACTACCTGTTGCAATTGCGGCTTTAAAAATATTAAAAGGAGAAATTAAAACTCCGGGTGTACAATTACCTATTTCTAAAGAAGTATACGAGCCAATTTTAAAAGAATTAGAAAATTACGGAATAAAGTTTAAAGAAAAAGAAGTTCCTTACTTAGGCTATAATCCTAATAATGTTATTGGTTAGAAATAATAACTACATATTTAAATAAAAATCTTTTGTAAGATTTTTGTATGCTTCTGTATAATTATGTCTAGAAACTTCTATAGTTAAATTTTCTATTGATAGTTCTGTTTCATTAAATGAAAACTCTAATAAACTTCTTTTAATTTCTGATGTTTCTGTACCTTTAACTCTGCAAATTCTTGTAGGGAATAAATGATTTTTTTTAGCCAAATCAATAAAATTAATTTCCTCTTTAAAAGGTATAATAACAGAAAACAAACCCGATTTGGATAAAATTTTTGCAGCATTACTTATTAAATCTTCAAATGATAAAGCTGATGTAAATCGTGCTTGATTTCTAGCGCTATTATCCGTTTCGAAATTATCTGTGTAAAATGGCGGATTAGAAACAATAATATCATATTCTTCTTCTTCCTCTTGAATTTCTTTTGCAAATTCTTTAAAAGTTGCATTGTAACAATACAGTCGATCTGCCCAATCAGATTTTTCAAAATTATCTACACTTTGTTCATAAGCACCTTCATCTATTTCTACAGCATCTATAATCATTGCATCACAACGTTGTGCAATCATCAAAGAAATAACACCTGTACCAGAACCAACGTCTAAAATAGTATTTGGGTACTTATCTAAAGAACACCAAGCGCCCAATAAAACACCGTCTGTACCAATTTTCATGGCAGTTTTATCTTGATGTACTGTAAATTCTTTAAATCTAAATGGCTTTGACAAAATATTATCTTTTTTAAACTAAAAATTCTGTGTTTAAATACAACACAGAACTTTTTAAATAAATAAAATCTTAAATATAAATTTTTAGCAGAGAGAAAGGGATTCGAACCCTTGGTACCGTTACCAGCACACTACCTTTCCAGGGTAGCCTATTCGACCGCTCTAGCACCTCTCTTTTTATAGGTAAAGTTCTATCAGTCCGTTAGGAGTTTCTACTTCTATAGTTTTATTTTCTCTATCAACTTTTTTAATAAAATCGTCTACCATTGGTATAAATACTTCTTTACCATCTCTATCGATTTCAAATAATGGTTGTGCTGCCTTATCATTGATATGAACTATTGTACCAACTTCTCCAAAATTAGCATCAACAACAGTAAAACCTATTACCTCATGGTAATAAAATTTATCTCCTGTTAATTTGGGTAACATTGTAGTTGGTAAGTATACACCACATTTTAGAATTGAATCTGCTTCTTCTTCAGAATATACATCTTCAAATTGAACACGCAATTGGTTTCCTTTATGTAATGAACTTTTATCAATAAAAAATGGAACCAGGTTTGTGCCAAATTCGACATAAACTGATTCCATATTTTTGTACAACTCAGGTTCATCTGTATCTAACTTGATAACAACTTCACCTTTAAAACTATATTTTGTAACGATTCTGCCTAAATAAAAACAATCTTCTTTACGCATTTTCGTATACTTTTATAATTTATTCTGCTGCTTTTTCTGCTGCTTCATCAATAGTTTCTGTAGCTGCTTCTTCTGTAGCCGCTTCTTCAGTAACTTCTTCTACAACTGGTTTAGCTGCTTCAATCCTAGCTTCGTTAACTGCTTTTTCTGCTGCTAATGCTGCTGCTTTTGCCTCAGATTGAGCTTTAGATAAACCTGCTGCTTTATCAGAAATCTTAGTATTCTTTTCTTCTAACCAAGCTGCAAATTTTGCATCTGCTTGCTCTTGAGTTAAAGCACCTTTTCTAACACCACCAGCTAAGTGATTTTTTAACATTGCACCTTTATAAGATAAAATGTTCTTTGCAGTTTGAGTTGGTTGCGCACCATCTTGTAACCACTGTACAGCTTTGTCAACGTTTAAGTTGATTTCTGCTGGGTTTACATTAGGATTGTAAGTACCTATTTTTTCTAAGTATTTACCATCTCTCTTTGCACGAGCATCAGCGGCAACGATCCAATAGAATGGTTTACCTTTTTTACCGTGTCTTTGTAATCTGATTTTTACAGACATAATTTGTTAATTTTTTAAGGTTCTCGACCTTGATTATTAATAATCTTACCATCTCGTGATAAGTGGGCGCAAAAATACAACTTTTTTTCTATAAACCAATTATAATATTGACTTACAATGATTTTGATTGAAATGTTAAAGACTAACCCACTATTTTAACATTAATACCGTTAAAAATTGTTAAGAAATCACAAACCTTGTTAAACATCTTCTACCTTCTAATTTACCTTGTATCTTTGAGTAGCAGATGCGAAACAATACACATCTATAAAGAACGATATTGAAATTAAAATGAAAATGACACAATGAAGTACACAGAAAAAATTTCGAATAAGTTAAACGAATTATTAGAGAAAAATTATGATGCAGAGAAAGGATATTTAAACTCTGCTGAAAACGTAGAAAGTTCTAATTTAAAAATTTTCTTTAAGAATAGAGCTTCAGAAAGAAGCCAATTTGCAAAAGAATTAAGAACAGAAATCTTGTCTTACGGTCAAATACCAGAAGACGACGGATCTTTTAAAGGCGCAATGCATAGAAATTGGATGTCTTTAAAATCTTTATTTAGCACAAACGATGAAGAAGCAATTTTAGAGGAAGCTTTAAGAGGTGAAAAAGCAAGTTTAGAAGAGTATAAAGAAATTCTAAAAGAAGATGCTTTTGCACCATCAACAAGAAAAATGTTAGAACAACAACAGCAAAAAATTCAGGCAGCAATTAATATTTTAATGGTCGAAGAAGAATTAGCATAGTTAATAAATAGTAGAATTTGAATTTGATAATAGTTAGTTAGTAAAAAGTCAATCCTTAATTGGATTGGCTTTTTTTTATAAGATGATGTTAAATAATAATTGCTTAACATTAAAGCATTCTTAAAAATTTACATTTATCCGCTAAATTAATTAAGTAACGTAATGAACGATATTAGACCGATTAATAAAGGTTTTGAAGATTTTGAGCTTTTACCCTATTTACAAAGTTTAAACAAACCAATTAATGATCAATTAATATTTGAGATTAATGTAAAAAAAAATGATTATATCTATTTACCTCCAAATAAAGACAATTTCATTTATGAAATAATAACAGGTGCTGTAAAATTAGGTGGTTATTCTGATGACGGTGATAGTTTTGTTTATGAAGTTTTACCTCATAATGAGTTTTTTGGCAATTTAAAATATCTAAATGGTATTTTTCATGAATACGCAAAAGCTTTAATTGACAGCAAAATAAGATTATATGACTTAGATTTTTTTAAAAATCTAACTACAACAGAACCCGCTGTTACAAATTGGTTTATTTCTTACATCGTAAAAAGATGGTGCTCTGCTGAGGTAAAACTAAAAACAATTAAAGAAAAAAACATTGAAGATAAAGTAAAATCTCTACATGAATATTATAATATCGAAGTTATAAACACAAAAGGACAACGCTTTTTATTAAGCAATCTGCTTTCTAAAAAAGACATGGGTGACCTTATTGGAGTCACCCGTCAAACTGTTGCTTCAACACTTCAAAAAGAAAAACAGCTTGTCTTTTAAAATTTAAATAAAATAATATTTTGGGTAATTTTTTTTAAATTATTTCAAAGGATAAACTTGCTCTATTTTTTGCTGTAAAGTACCATCTCCTCGCATTTCCATTTCCACTCTATTTTTGTCAAAATTAAGTTTTAACACTCCAAAACTCGTTGACGAAACTACGTTACCAATTCTTGCCGGATTATATTCTTTTGTAAAATTCTTACTAGCATGCGTCATTCCACTAGAAGTAAAATCAATTAACGGATATGCTAAACCATTTACTTCTTCTTTAGAAAATTCTGATATATGACGATCTCCAGATAATAGAATTACATTATTAGCTTTTGAAAACACGATTAAATCTAATAATTTTTTACGTTCTAACGGAAAGTTTGCCCATTTTTCATAGGGATGCTTTTCTGCTAATACCTGTATACTGCTTAAAATGATATTAAATTGTGCGTTAGAATTAACTAATTCATTTTCTAACCATGCCCATTGTTTAGCTCCTAAAATAGTTCGTTTTTCCTGATCTCCGTTTATGCTTTTTTTACTAATATCTGTTCTAAAATACCGAGTATCTAACAATATAATTTTCACAGAACCTTTAGCTGTTTTGATAACTTCAGAATGATAAACGCCTTTTCTATTTCTTCTACGAGAATTTTTATCAACTCCTAAGAAATCTAACAATAACTCTTGACTTTTTTCTTTTTTCGGATATTCTACACCCGCATCATTTGCACCAAAATCATGATCATCCCAAACTCCTAAAATTTTTGTTTGTTTTAAAAGAGCATCATAACCTTTTTGTTTTTTTTGAAGATTATAATCTGCTTCCATTTTACCCATATCCTCTGTATCTGCATAAATAATATCTCCTCCCCAAAGCCATACATCTGGGTTTGTAGCTGCAACATCATCCCATAATAAGTTCTTTTGATTCGGTTTATTACAAGATCCAAAAGCGAGTGTAAAATCTGCCGTTTTATTTTTTGTAGATTGTTTTAAAGTTGTATTATTTTCAGTTGATTTAATGGTTGTTTTACATGAATACACTGTAAAAGCAACAAATACTATTACTATAATTTTTTTCATTGATATTTTTTCTAATTAATGTTAAATTTTGCCACAACAGGTAAATGATCACTAATAATACTCATTTTATGTGCATTATATAATTGAGGTATACTTGCAGATTTTTGAATATATTCTTTAAACATATTTGTGTTTATCAAGATATAATCTAATCTACGTTTAGGATCTTTAGAATTGTGCGTCATGATGTTTTTTGGTAAAGGATCTATAAATCTTTCTTTCTTCACTGTTTCATTTAAAAACATATTTATTTCTTCACTGTTTTGTACACTATTAAAATCTCCAAGAACCATAATGTTTTTATTTTTATCCTCTTTTAAAAAACGCTTAAACTGCTGTTTTAGAAAGTTAATCTGTCCTTTTCTCATGGATATATTTCTCTCTCCTCTACCAGCTTTTAAATGAACACCTGTAAGAAGAAAATTATAATTTTTACCTGGATACACTTCTATAGACCACATTCTGGTATTTAAATTATTTTGTGTTTGCGCTAATCCGTTTTCATCTTTATAATTTAAGACAGGCGTTGTTACATTACCGTAACCGTACATTACCCCCAAAGGCACTTTGCTCATTACTACTACATTCATATACCAACCATGACTTGGTATATCTGCAAAATATTTATAACCAATATTTTTTAATTTAGCTTCTGCAATATTTTTTAAAAAGCTAGCACTTTCAAACTCTTGAAGCACAACAATATCTGCATTTATCTTAGTTAAAGCATCCGCTAGATAAGCTACTTTATTACTCATTAAAGAGTCTGGATTATTCTCTCTTTTAGAATCTATGTAAGGATTATCGAAAGCATCCACAAAATGCTCTACATTCCATGTCAAAACTTTAAAACTTTTTTTATTTATAAACTTATAATCAACAGGCAAAACAGCTCCGGTTTTATTTGCTAGATAATTTTCTTTAGCAAAAGAATTATCTGTATTGATAAGATTTTTAGATTGAGAACAACCAATAATCATTAATAAGGTTACAACTATATATATACTATATTTCATAAATTATATTTTGTTAAAAAAAGGCCTGATAAAATTTACCAAGCCTTAAAAACTAAATCAACACTATTTTAATTAAAAGAATATCTAACACCTAATTGTAATCTCCATGGAGTTCCATTAATTGGTTCTGTACCCGTACCAGTCTGTACACTATAAGTATAACTTTTAGTATTTTGATCGAAACCAGTGATATTCATAAAATTTCTTCTTCTACTAAAGTTATTTGTTCTTCCCCATTCTTTGTTAAGTAAGTTCATAAAATTGAAAACATCTGCAGAAAACTCTAAAGCACTTTTAGAACCATTAAATTCAATTTTTTTCTGAAGACGAAGATCTACAGTTGCTCTAAATGGGTTTTTACCACCATTTCTTTCTGCAAAACCACCAAAACTTTCTCTTAAATACTCTTTAAAACCATCTGTTGTTTCTGGATCGTTTAAAATTTCGTTGTAATCGTCTACAATATTTTGTGGTGTACTTGGATCTGCTGGATCGTAGATATATGCAATATCATTGCTCAAGTTAAAATCTCCGTTTGCACTTTTATTTCCTGAAGTATGTAAAGAATATCTAGATCCGCCAGTACCAACAACAGTAACACCTAAGGTAAAACCTTTCCAAGTTGGTGTTGCACCGTTTACAACAAGTTTAGTATCAAAATGATTATCAGAATATCCATAATTTAAATCTCTAGGATCTCCTGTAACAGGTAAAAAAGTAGATGTATTTGCAACACAACAGTTGTAAGAAGAATTATCTTTAGAACTATTTACGGTAAAACTTGCGTTTAAATAACCGTCTTCACCAATTTTTGCAGAACCTTCTACAACTAAAGCTAAGTTATCTAAAATTCCATCAGAATTTAAAACCAACGTTCTTCCAACTAAATCAGAAGCTCTTGATTCTGTCCAATCTGCTCTTCCGTTTGAAGGAATTGTATTTGCAGGTACAAAGACTTCTCTTCCTTCTGGTGTTACAAAATAAGGCTCTGAAACTAAATTAGCTTCTTGATAAACATAATTGTTTTTAGTATGACTAAAAATTGCGTTTACACCTAAACTATATTTATCTCCAAAAAAGTGCGTATAATTTAAGTTTGCCTTGTATATTGTTGGAATTTCGAAATCTTGACTTACAGCATTTATTGTAGAGAATGGTGTAACACCTGCTGGCACACCAGGAACTGTGCTTGGATCGTTTCTGTAACCAGGAAAATTTGGTGAAGGAACATCTGCTCCGGTAACATCAATCGCACCAATTAATGTTCCGCTATTTTGAATATTATTTACTTGGGCATAATAATGCGGCTGAGAAGTAAAAATACCTCCACCAAGTTTTAAAATATCTGTATCTTTTCCTTTAATATTCCATGTTAACTGAAACCTCGGCTGAATATTATCAAAATCTTCTGGCTTTACATCTGTACGAATTCCTAATTCTTCAAAAACTAATGGATTAAATTCTGCAGAATTAACAAATGCTGTTGCATCATATCTAACTCCTGCAGAAAAATTTAAATTAGGATTGATGTCAAATTCTACTTGTCCAAAAACTGATAAATCTAAAACAGTTTGCTTTACCAAAGTAGAACCCTGTAACGGAACTTCTCTTGCAAATCTGGACGGATTTAAGTTATCGAAATCATCTAAAGAATCGAAGAAAAAACGGCCATTTTGCTCATTTGACAACTGCGTTTCTAACGAAGTTATCATATTATCTGTACCAAAAGTAAAATTAAACTTTCCTTTAGTTAAATATGTTGTGTTAGAAATTTGTAGTTGGTTTTCTAAATTAGTTTCTGGTGTAAAACGTTGCCCTCCTAATTGCACACTCCTATTACTTGTTTTTCCGTTTGGTAAAACAGATTCTACTTGTACAATTGCTCTTGGTATATTTTGAGATGGTAATTCAGAATTTGGACTAAAAATACGTTCTGCACGTTGGTATTGCACTATAAATTCGTTTGTTACACTTGGTGTAAAAACAGAACGTAAAGACAAAAACATACTATTTTCTTTTGATACAAAATCAGAAAAAGATTCTGCAATCTCAATACTAGAGTTATCACTTACACTAAAAGGATTGTTCCATTTATTATACAAATTTCTAAATGTTAATCTATGCTTATCATTTATTTGCCAATCAAGCCTAAAAAACAGGTTATTCGCCTCTGTTACTCTATCAAATTGACCAATTTGCTGTGAATTACTTACACCATATTTATCTCTACCAATCTGTAAAAATCTGTTTAAATTATCTTCAGATATTCCTAATCTATTAGCATCTTTATCACTTTCTATGTTTGCAATAAATTGAGGATCACCAGCATCTTGCCTTTCGTATACTAAGAAAAAATGTAATTTATCTTCAATTATTGGTCCTCCAACACTTAAACCAGATTGCGAATTGTAAAAATCTGCATTTCTTTCTTGCCCTTGTATTGTATATTGACTTTGTAAATTATCTGCTCTATGGTAAAAAAATGCACTTCCTTCAAAATTGTTTGTACCAGATTTAGTAACCGAAGTAATAGACCCACCACCTTGTCTACCTTGCGTAACGTCATAATCGTTTGTAGATACTTCAAACTCTCTAATTGCCTCTTGAGAAATTGTATAAGGTCCACGACCTATTTCACCTGCTGTTAGAGTATTTCTAAAATTCACACCATCAATAGTAACATTTGTAGAAGTTCTTCTTTGTCCACCAAGATTTATACTTCCACCACCTTGTAAAGGAGACAGACTTGTTAATCTTGTAAAGTTTCTACCTTCGGATGGTAAATTTTTAATTTGACCTGCGCCAATTTTTGTAGATGCACCTACTTGTTGTATTCTTTTTACAATACTATTTGTAGAAATTACAATTTCACTTAAAGAAGTAGAAGATTCTTGTAAAGTAAAATCCAAAGAAATTGCATCGTTAAGGTTTAACATAAATCCTTTTTTTACAGCATCTTGAAAGCCTAAAAACTTAGCAGTTACATTATACGGCCCACCTAAAGGCAGTTGCTGTATTTTATAATTTCCGGTTTCATTAGTTGTTGTACCAGAAATAAAACCAGTAGCCGTATTTTTAACAATAACAGTTGCACCCATTAACGGTAAGCCTTCTGCATCTATAATTTTACCTTTAACGGTGGCATTTGTAGCCTGACCAAAAGTTTGAATACTGTTTAAAAACAACATACCAAAAGCAAATAATGCTACAATGGCTATTCGTGTTTTCATTATTGATAGTTTCATAATTTAAATAAAAGTTAGGTTTTTAATTCACCTCAAAACTATAATCGGAAACAGCATAACCAATGTTAAATATTAACATTGATAAAGACTTAATATTAACTTAAGATAAACATAATATTAAAAAGAATAACAAGAATTGTTATTCTTAAGCAATAAATAAGTAATTTTTATGTTGATAAAAGATTGCATTGTTAGCCTAAAAATCAATAACAAAACTCTAAATTTACAGTCCTTTTCAAAAGAATAAAATCATCAAACTAAAAGCAATTTATGTACTTAATTTTTGATACAGAAACTACCGGTTTACCAAAAAGCTGGAACGCACCAATTACCGATACAGACAATTGGCCAAGATGTATTCAAATTGCATGGCAATTGCATGACAGCATGGGAAATGTGCTAGAACACAACGATTTTCTTATTCAACCAGATGGCTTTAATATTCCGTATGATGCAGAAAGAATTCATGGTATTTCTACTGAATTGGCAGAAGAGCAAGGTATAAAATTAGATAAAGGTTTAGCACTTTTTAACGAAGCTTTACAAAAAACAAAATTTATTGTTGGTCAAAATGTTGGTTTTGATATTAATATTATGGGATGTGAGTTTCATAGATTAGGTGTAGAAAACAACTTAACGTCTTTACCTCTTTTAGATACTTGTACAGAAAAAACAGCTACCATGTGTCAAATTCCTGGTGGTCGAGGTGGTAAATTTAAATTACCAACATTAACAGAATTACACAATCATTTATTTGGCGTTGGCTTTGGTGAAGCTCACAATGCAACTGCCGATGTAGAAGCAACAACACGTTGTTTTTTAGAGTTAATTCGTTTAAGAGAATTTACGCAAGAAGAATTAGATGTAGATGCTGATTATTTTAAGAATTTCTCTGAAGCAAACCCTAAACCTATTCAAGTAATTGGTTTAAAACACATCAATCTAAAACAAGAAAGCGATAAAATTCGCAAGCGTTTAGAAAAGCTAAAAGGAGTCGCCGAAACTAAATCTACATCAGAAGGTTTAGCAGAGTTAAAAGATGTACAATTTTCTCATTTACACAACCACACACAATATTCTGTTTTACAAAGTACCATGCAATTGGGTAACATTGTAAAAGCTGCTGCTAAGTACAATATGCCTGCAGTTGCAATGACAGATACCGCAAACATGATGGGTGCTTTCCATTTTGTAAACGCAGTTTTAAGTCATAATAAAAATGCAGAAACTCCGATGAAACCAATAATTGGTTGTGAGTTTAATATCTGTGAAGATCATAAAAATAAGTCGCAAAAAGACAACGGATATCAAGTAGTTTTGTTGGCAAAAAATAAAAACGGATATCATAATTTGGCTAAAATGTCTTCTGCTGCCTTTGTAGATGGTTTTTATTATGTACCAAGAATTGACAAAGCTTTAGTAGAAAAATACAAGGAAGACATTATTGTTTTAACAGGAAATTTATATGGAGAAGTTCCTAGTAAAATTTTAAATTTAGGTGAAAAACAAGCAGAAGAAGCTTTACTTTGGTGGAAAGAACAATTTAAAGACGATTTTTATATCGAATTAATGCGTCATGACCAACAAGACGAAAAAATTGTTAATGAAACTTTACTTAAATTTTCTAAAAAACATAACATAAAAGTAGTTGCTACAAACAATACTTTTTATTTAGATAAAAAAGATGCAAATGCTCACGATATTTTATTGTGTGTAAAAGACGGAGAAAAACAAGCTACACCTATTGGTAAAGGTCGTGGTTATAGATATGGTTTACCCAATCAAGAGTATTATTTCAAATCTTCTGATGAAATGAAAAAACTCTTTGCAGATTTACCAGAAGCCATTATCAACATTCAAGAAATTGTAGATAAAATAGAAATATATACACTTGCTCGAGACGTTTTATTACCTGCTTTTGATATTCCTGAAGAGTTTAAAGATGCCAAAGATGAAGAAGACGGAGGAAAACGTGGAGAGAATAATTTTTTAAAGCATTTAACTTTTGAAGGTGCAAAAAAACGTTATGGAGAAATTACTGAATCGATCAAAGAAAGATTAGATTTTGAATTGGAAGTAATTGAAAAAACAGGATATCCTGGTTATTTTTTAATTGTAGAAGATTTTATTAGAGAAGCCCGAAATATGGATGTTGCAGTAGGTCCTGGTCGTGGTTCTGCCGCAGGTTCTGTAGTTGCATATTGCCTTTGGATTACAAATATAGATCCAATAAAATATGATTTACTTTTCGAGCGTTTCTTAAATCCAGAACGTGTATCGATGCCCGATATTGATATTGATTTTGATGATGAAGGTCGTGGTCGTGTAATGGATTATGTAATCGACAAATATGGCGCAAACCAAGTTGCTCAAATTATTACTTACGGTACAATGGCTGCAAAATCTTCTATTAGAGATACCGCCAGAGTTTTAGATTTACCGTTATTTGAAGCCGATAGAATTGCAAAATTAATTCCAGGAATAAAATTAAAAAATATTTTTGGTGACGATCCTAAAAGCAAAGGAAAAGTTGATGGTTTACGAGCAGAAGAAAAACAACTTGTAGAAGAATTAAGAAGTCTTTCTTATGGTACCGATTTAGCATCAGAAACAATAAATAAAGCAACAATATTAGAAGGTTCTGTTAGAAATACAGGTATTCATGCCTGCGGTGTAATAATTACACCTGGTGATATTACTAATTATGTTCCGGTTTCTTTGGCTAAAGATTCCGATATGTATGTTACCCAATTTGACAATTCTGTAGTAGAAAATGCAGGTTTGTTAAAAATGGATTTCTTGGGATTAAAAACACTTACTTTAATTAAAGATACCGTTAAAATTGTTAAAGCAAGACATGGTGTAGAATTAGATCCAGAAAACTTTTCTTTAGATGATGTAAAAACGTACGAATTGTTTCAAAGAGGAGAAACAGTAGGTGTTTTTCAATATGAATCTCCAGGAATGCAAAAACACATGCGTTCTTTAAAACCAACTGTTTTTGCAGATTTAATTGCAATGAATGCTTTGTATCGTCCAGGACCTATGGAATACATTCCAAGTTTTATCAACAGAAAACACGGTACAGAAGATATTGAGTACGATTTACCTGCCATGGAGGAATATTTGGCAGAAACGTATGGAATTACAGTTTACCAAGAGCAAGTAATGCTTTTATCGCAAAAATTGGCAGATTTTACAAAAGGTGAAGCCGATGTTTTACGTAAAGCAATGGGTAAAAAGCAAATTGCGGTTCTAGATAAAATGAAACCGAAATTTGTAGAACAAGCAGCTGCAAATGGTCATGATGCAGAAAAATTAGAAAAAATCTGGAAAGATTGGGAAGCTTTTGCAAGTTATGCATTTAACAAATCGCATTCTACTTGTTATGCTTGGATTGCTTACCAAACAGCATATTTAAAAGCGCATTATCCTGCAGAATATATGGCTTCTGTACTTTCTAACAACATGAACGATATAAAATCTGTATCGTTTTTTATGGAAGAATGTAAACGAATGGGCTTAGAAGTTTTAGGACCAGATTTAAATGAATCTTATTTAAAATTTTCTGTAAATAAAGAAGGCGCTGTACGTTTTGGTATGGCTGCCGTAAAAGGTGTTGGTGCAAGTGCCGTGAGAGCAATTATTAAAGAAAGAGAAGAAAACGGTAATTATACTTCTATTTTCGACTTAGCGAAACGTGTAGATTTAAGAGCCGCAAATAAAAAATCTTTTGATAGCTTAATTAAAGCTGGTGCATTCGATTCTTTTACAGATACACACAGAGCTCAATATTTTGACATAGATGAAAAAGGACAAACTTTTTTAGAACGTGCCATGAAATTTGGTAGTAAATATCAAGAAAATGAAAATTCGGCACAGGTTTCTATGTTTGGCGAAGCTTCTACTGTTCAATTTCCAGAACCAGATATTCCGCAATGTGAAACTTGGGGAACCATGGAATTACTTTCGCAAGAAAAGGAAGTTATCGGAATTTATATTTCTGCGCATCCTTTAGATGATTTTAAAAATGAACTTAAATTTTGCAACGCTTCGTTAAAATATTTTAAAGGCGATCTTGTAAAATATGTTGGTATGAATATGGCTTTTGCTGGCATTATTACAGATGTACAACATAGAGTTTCTAAAGCAGGTAAAGGTTGGGCAGCGTTTACGATAGAAGATTATGGTGATAGTCACGAATTTAGAATTTTTGGTGAGGATTACTTAAAAATGAAACATTTCTTAGTACCAAATTCATTTTTATTTGTAAGATCTACCATTCAACCTGGTTGGACAAACAAAGAAACAGGTGTTGCTGGTGAACCTCGACTAAAGTTCACAGAAATGAAATTGCTACACGACATTATGGATGAACTCTGTAAAAAAGTAACCATTCAATTGCCTTTAAATGAAATTAATGAAGACACTATTTTAAATTTAGAATCTATTTTAAAAAATCAACCAGGTAAACAACATCTTAATTTTACAATTTGGGATGAAAAAGAAAAAATAGAAATTAGTTTGCCAAGTAGAAATACCAAAATTCATATTACAAATGAGTTATTGGCTACACTAGAAAAACAGCAAATTCAGTTTAAATTAAATTAGTACAATTTATGTTTTCTTAGATTGTAAATAAGTTTTATTTATAAAATTATAAACATATTAAATTAAAAAAAAGAAAATAATAGCAAGAGAAAACTTTTAATCACTACTTTTGTTTAACGAAAATAAAATATCATGAAACAAAAAAGTAACGGAGTTTGGGTTAGTTGGAATGAAAACTTAAAACATGAATACAAGTCTTTATATAAAATTACCACAGAAAACGAACTACAAGATGTAGTTGCAAATAACGACAAAATCCGTTTTTTTGGTAACAAACAGTCATCCGCAGATATTGCTGCAGGTTCAGATGCTTTGTTAGACATGAAAAGTTATAACAAAATAGTTTCTTATAATTACAATGAGAAAACAATTACGGTTCAATCTGGAGTAATTTTAGGTGATTTATTAGAAGCTATCGAAAAAGTTGGTTGGTGCATACCTTGTTTGCCAGATATTAACACAATTACTGTGGGTGGCGCTTTAGCTACAGGAACTCATGGCACAAGTGGCAAACTTTTATCAGAATACATAACTTCTTGTAGATTAGTTTTAGCAGACGGATCTGTTAAAGAGATAAATAGTTCGGATGAATTAATGAATGCCGTAAAAGTTTCTCTAGGAATGTTGGGGGTTTTATCTACAATTACATTTAAATGCGAACCTGAATATACTTTACATATCAAAGAACGTCCTGAAAACGATAAAGAATGGTTGCCAAAAATTAAAGACCGTTTAAAACAGCACGATTTTTTAAGAGTTCTATGGTTACCTCATACCAGTAAAGGCTATGTTATTACTGGAGATAAAATTGATAAGGACAAAGAAATTAATGTAAACAACGGACCAAAATATTTGAAACATAGAAGAACAGCTTCTAAAATTTTATATAAATATTCGCATAAATTTCCTTGGATTACTGCAATTGCAAATAATATTTTAGCCAAAGCTTTTTTTAGTTCAAAAAAAGAACACAAAGGGTCTTTATATCAAGCAACAGTTACTAAATCTAGAGGATCTACACTAGAGTTAGCTGAGTGGACTATTGGTTTAAACAAGTTTCCGCAAGTTTTTAAAGAGTTAAAAGAAGAAGTAAATAAATGGGACAATAAATCCTTTATTCATATTCCTATGGATGTACGTTTTGTACAAAAAGACAACGCTTGGTTAAGCTACGCTTACAAAGAAGATATTGTTACAATGGGTTGTGTATCTAGAAACGCCGCTACAGCAGATACTTATGAGGCGTTTAAAAGTGTAGAGAGAATATTCTTAAAACACGGCGGTAGACCACATTGGGGTAAAAGGTTTGCTGCAAAAGATGCGCAATTATCTAAAATATATCCTAAATGGGAAGATTTTAAAGAATTAAGAAGAGAATTAGATCCAACAAATAAGTTTTTAAATCCTTATTTATCTAAATTGGTAAACGAAAAGAAAATAGCAAATGTTAAAAAAAGTATTGCCTAAAGGTTTTTTGTTTGATTTTGATGGCGTAATTGTACATAGTTTTAAAAGCCATGGAAATGCTTGGGCTAGCGCTTTTAAAGAATTGTTTAATAAAGAAATCCCTCCTTTTCCTAAAAGTCATGCAGGTAAATCTCCTATGTTAATTGCGAAATACTATTGCAGTACAATTAATCAAGAAAAAAGAGCTGAAGAATTATTTTTACTAAAGGATATTCATCTTGATAAATTTTTTACGATACCAGATTTGTTACCAGGCGTTCATGAATTTACAGATTTTCTAACCAAAGAAAATATACCATACGGAATAGCAAGCAACGCAACTAAACAGTTTTTAAAAAATAGTATTACACATTTAAACCTAAATTTTACAACTGTTTTTGGAGTTCAAGATTATGAAAAACCTAAGCCAGATCCGGAAGCCTATAAAACACTTGCAAAAGCTTTAAATTTTAATGAAGAAGATTTTAAAGATTTATGGGTTTTTGAAGACAGTTTAACAGGTACAAATGCTGCAAAAGCTGCAGGCATGGTTCCAATAGGAATTACAACACAATATACAGATCTAGAACTTAAAAGTGCCGGAAGCGTTTTAACATTTGCAACACTTTTAGAAGCTTATAATTATTTAATGAAAGAAATAACCGGTAACTAGTTATTGGTTATTTCTCTAAATAAAGTTTCTAAATTTTTGTTCTGCTTATTTAAACTTAATATTTTCAGTCCGTTTTCTTGAGCAAAATCAAAAATTACGGGTCTCATATCTTGTTCACTTTCAAAAGTAATATACCAAGTATTATCGTAATTATTTTTATAAGAAATAACATTTTGCAATCTACTTATAAATTGTTCTTCAATCTTATAATCAAAAGTAACTTCTATAATTTGCTCTTTCGTTTGCGATAGTTCTTTTAACTTTTTATCTATTAAAATCTCTCCTTTTTTGATGATAATTATACGATCGCAAACAGCTTCTACTTCTTGCATAATATGAGTAGAAAATAAAACTGTTTTGTTTTTTCCTAATTCTTTAATCAAAGCTCTAATTTCTACCAATTGATTCGGATCTAAACCCGTAGTTGGTTCGTCTAAAATTAAAATTTCTGGATTGTGTAAAATTGCAGCTGCCAAACCAACTCTTTGTTGGTAACCTTTTGAAAGTTGATTTATTTTTTTATGCGCTTCTGCAGTTAGACCAACTTCTTCTATACACTTATTTACTTGAATTTTATCTATTTTGTAAATAGATGCTTGAAATTGCAAATATTCCTTCACATACATCTCTGTATATAACGGATTATGTTCTGGTAAATACCCGATGGTTCTTTGAGCTTCTAAAGGCAATTTTAAAACATCAATACCATTTATAAAAACATCACCTTCAGTAGGTTTTAGAAAACCCGTTAAAATCTTCATTAAGGTAGATTTCCCTGCTCCGTTAGGACCTAAAAAGCCAACAATTTGCCCTTTCTCAGCAGAAAAAGACACATTATTTAAGGCCTTTTGAGTTTTATATATTTTTGAAACTGATTTTACATTTATAGACATTTAAAATCTCTTTTAATACAAAACGGTATTACGTTTATTTTAGTTTGTAATTTTTAATAAATTTAATCGAATTTTTCTAATATTTTTCATGCGTTTCCAAGCAAATTTATGACGCTGTTTATACAACCACAAAGTACCTAAATCTAATAAAAAATAGAAAAAACTTATTCCACTTGGCGGATTGTGACTTGGTAAAAAATCGAAAACGCCCCATGCTGTAGATGGCCATTTCCAGCACAAATAATTTGTACCCACTATTTCTAAATAAGCAACTGTTACATACATTGTTAGATAAAACAATCGTTCTCTAGGTTTCTTCCTTAATATTAAAATGGTTGCAATAGTCATAGCAAAACCAAAAACATCATTTCTAAAAATTAAAAAAACAGTTGCATAAATCAATATAAAAATTGTAAAAAAATGTTCTAATTTAATTTTATTTTTAATTATTGCTGATGCTTTAGAGAAGTACAAAACAGCTACATAAACCAATGCATGCCCTGGTGGAACATAATGAGGCACGTTACCCAATCTGTAAGAATACATACCCATAACAATAGAAAACAAATACTCGCCAATAACACCTATTAAAACAGCGTAAATCATTTGTTCTTTTACTCTTTTATTTACTCTAAAAAAAGTAATAAAAAAACCAATCATCATGCTAATTGTAGCATATAACTGTGCATTGTCTGTAATTTCTACCATGTAGAAACTATCTAAAAAAAGACCAAAACCTATAAATAAAAATAGTGCTCCTAGACTTTTAAAAGTCGCTATAAAAGGAGACTTTGTAGCTAACAAACTCATTTGGCTAAATTAATTAAAGTAAATAAAAAAAGGCTCATTTTCTAGAGCCTTTTTAATTTATTAAATGAATATAATTGATAT
>JAHDHO010000220.1 GCA_020631275.1 Polaribacter sp.
TCTGTAGAAGATCCAAAACATGCAGAGTTTACAAAGCAAGTTAAGTTAGAGCCTTTTGCAAGAGCTATGAAAGAGCATCAACCAGATGTTTGGTTTACTAATTTAAGAAAAGGGCAAACAGCATTTAGAGACAGTATCGATATTGTATCTATTAGTAAAGATGGTATCATAAAAGTTAGCCCATTTTACAATAGTACAGATAAAGAATTAGATGCATATTTAATCGAAAAAAACTTACCAAATGAGTTTACATACTTCGATCCAACAAAAGTAGAGAGTAATAGAGAATGTGGTTTGCATATTTAAAAGACATGATTATGAATCAAAGAACAATACAAGTAGATGCTTTAGAAAGTGAAGCGATATATATATTTAGAGAAGTAGTTGCACAGTTCGAAAAGCCAGTGCTATTATTTTCTGGCGGTAAAGACAGTATAACGCTAGTGCGTTTGGCACAAAAAGCGTTTTATCCTGCAAAAATTCCTTTTCCGTTAATGCATATAGATACCGGGCATAATTTTCCAGAAACAATAGAATTTAGAGATCGTTTAGCCAAAGAGTTAGGCGTAGAATTAATTGTTAGAAATGTACAAGATAATATAGATTCTGGTCGAGTAAAAGAAGAATCTGGTAGATATGCAAGTAGAAATATGTTGCAAACAGAAACGCTGTTAGATGCTATTGAAGAATTTGGTTTTGATGCATGTATTGGTGGTGCAAGAAGAGATGAAGAAAAAGCGAGAGCTAAAGAACGTATATTTTCTGTTCGAGATGATTTTGGTCAATGGGATGAAAAAAATCAACGTCCAGAAGTTTTCGATATGTTAAATGGCCGTATTGATTTAGGGCAAAATGTACGTGTTTTTCCAATCTCTAATTGGACAGAATTAGACGTGTGGTCTTATATAAAAGAAGAAAAAATTGAAATTCCGTCTATTTATTTTGCACATAAAAGAAAAGTTTTTGTTAGAGATGGTATGATTTGGTCCGCAGACGATGCTGTAGTTTATAGAGATAAAGAAGAAGAAGTTTTAGAGAAAATGGTGCGTTTTAGAACGGTTGGCGATATGAGTTGTACCGCAGCAGTTTTATCCGATGCGGTAGATATAGAAAAAGTTGTAGAAGAAATTCGAGATTCGTCAATATCAGAAAGAGGTGCAAGAATAGACGATAAGCGTTCTGAGGCGGCAATGGAAAAAAGAAAACAGCAAGGGTATTTCTAAAATATTTTGGGCGTTTAAACGGGCTTTACATTATATCTTTTTTTGAAAAAACAAAAAAAGGATGCCATTTCAATCCCTAACGCAATTATTTGCAAACAACTTACAAAATTAAAAAACTTGTAAGAACTTAAAATAAATACAAATTAAGCTAAATGCCAAAAGCTAATAGCGAAGAGTTGATAAAAAATGAAAGTATTAAAAATAGCAACAGCAGGAAGTGTAGATGACGGTAAAAGTACCTTAATTGGTAGAATTCTATACGACACAAAATCATTAACAGATGATAAGTTAGAAGCTATAGAAGAAAAAAGCAGACAAAGAGGTTTCGATTATTTAGATTTTTCTTTAGCTACAGATGGGTTGGTTGCAGAACGCGAACAAGGTATTACCATAGATGTAGCACATATTTATTTTTCTACACCAAGTAAAAGTTTCATTATTGCAGATTCACCAGGTCATATAGAATATACAAGAAATATGGTAACAGGTGCCTCTACAGCACAAGCTTCAATTGTTTTAATCGATGCAAGAAATGGTGTTGTAGAACAAACATACAGACATTTCTTTATTAATAATTTATTAAGAATTAAAGACGTTGTTATTGCAATTAATAAAATGGATTTAGTTGATTTTTCCGAAGAAAAATATAACATAATAAAAGGAGAAATAGAGTATTTAGCAAGTAAAAGCGAGTACAAAGGTCAGAATTTAACTTTTATACCATTATCAGCATTAAAAGGAGATAATGTAGTAGACAAATCTGATAACATGCCTTGGTATCAAGGAGAAACTTTAATGCATCATTTAGAAAATTTAGATGCAGAAGATATCAACGATTCATCGCAAGTTCGTTTTCCTGTTCAAACTGTAATAAGACCAAAAACATCTGCATATCATGATTTTAGAGGTTATGCAGGTAAAATTTATGGTGGAGATTTAGAGGTTGGTGATGAAATTACTGTTTTACCATCTCAAACAAAATCAAGAATTAAATCAATTAATTTTTTCGATTCAGAATACGAATTGGCAAAAAGAGGCAGTTCTGTAACGATTACTTTAGAAGATAATGTTAATGTAAGTAGAGGTGATATGTTGGTAAAATCGAAAGAAGAGCCAAAAATTTCAAAACAATTAGAAGCTACTGTCTGTTGGATGGATAAAGAATCTT
>JAHDHO010000221.1 GCA_020631275.1 Polaribacter sp.
ATAGAAATCATCCAGAAAATGGCGTTCCATCAGAAATTATTGTAGAGTATTTTGCATCACCATCTATAGAAGGAAAAACATTATTACTTGCAGATCCGATGTTGGCAACAGGGCAAAGTTTGGTTGCGGTTTATGAAGCAATAAAAAAATATGGTATGCCTAAAGAGTTACACATTATAGTAGTAATTGCATCTAAAGAAGGTGTAGATTATATTTCTAAACATTTTCCAGAAAACACACATTTATGGATTGCAGCGTTGGATGATACTTTAAACGAAAAAGGATATATAATTCCTGGTTTAGGTGATGCTGGAGATTTGGCTTTTGGTAAAAAGTTATAATATAAACAAAAAGACTACCAAGCATATAATTAACAGTGATAATACAACATCTTTTATAATGTTGTTTTTTATCATTTCTATACCATTTGCACTAATTACACTTGCAGGAAAAAGTAGAAACAACATTTCAGAACCGTTTTTATTAGGTATTAAAAGAGTAAAAAACAATGCAATTGTAAAATTTACTAAAAGTAATAACCAACTTTTCTTAAAAGAATTATTTACCGATAGAGTTTTTGGCGACTTCATAATAATTGACACTAAAGAGAGGGTTATTATCAAAATGATAATCCAATAAAAGTTGTTTTCAGAATAAAAAACTAAACTTTTAAAGGTATTAAAGTAAAAAAGGTTTGTAAAAACATATAATTTATCGAACCAAAAACAATATGTAGCGTATACAATTAATGGACAAGCAAAACCTACTAAAGGAGCAATTAATCTATTAATAACTGGTTTTTGATGTAATATTATTGCAGCGTAAATTAGTATACCAAACATTGCAGTAAAAGGTTCTAGAATAAACAATATACTTAACCAAAAACCGCCGTCGAAAAGTTTTTGTAAAATTTTTTTCGAAGATTTTAAACTGTAAATTTTTCTTAGAAACAATATGTATAACAGTATTATTATAAGTGCATTATGGTTTTTTATGGTGGGTAAAAAAAAGGCAAGAAGAACAGTAAAAATAAAGAAACTATAAGAATTATCGAACGTTAAATTATTTTTAGAAATAACAAAATTGTAAAAGAAAAAAAGCAATAAAAAGAGCGCAACCAAACCGGTAATTTCAAACACTAATTTAAGTTGAAAGTTTTGCGCTAAATGTAACGGTAGAATTTCTAATAAAAACAGGCAAATAAAGACACTTATAAGAATAATGAAATTGATTGGCTTAGATTTCCCTAAAAAATTGGCTAGCATTGTTTCTTTTGTTATTTTTGCAGTGTAAAGATAATTAAGTTATGATAGCAAGCAATATTTTTAGATGGATTGGTAGTTTATTTACAGATATATTATTCTTACCATTCGATTGGTTAAGATTAACTGTAGCAAATGCAGATCTTGGTTGGTGGGTTTCTAATGCCTTAAATTGGGGGTTTTTAGTAATTCTTTTAGTTTTATTTGCATATTGGATGGGAGAATCTCGTCGTTTCGTAAAAGAAGGTACAGAAGATAGAGCTTAATTTAATATTTTGGGAAGCAAAAACAAACTAAAACGTTTTAAAGAAAACGAAACGTTCGAAAATGTCATTCAGCCAACAAGAGAAGAAGTTATAACCAACTTTTCTCATAAAGGTAAATGGCATTCTTTTTTTGGAAACAACAACCCTATAGTTGTAGAACTTGGTTGTGGTAAAGGAGAATATACAATTGCATTAGCAAGAAAAAATCCTAATAAAAATTATATAGGTATAGATATTAAAGGAGCTCGTTTTTGGAGAGGTGCAAAAACTGCAATAGAAGAAAATTTACCCAATGTTGCTTTTGTTAGAACGCAAATAGAGTTGGTAGATTATATTTTTGCAGAAAATGAAGTTTCAGAAATTTGGATAACTTTTCCGGATCCGCAAATAAAATATCAACGTACTAAACACCGAATGACAAATTCTAAATTCCTTAAAAAATATAGTGTTATTTTAAGTGAAGACGGAATAATGAATCTAAAAACCGATAGCGAATTTATGCACGGTTATACTTTAGGTTTATTACACGGTGAAGGTCATGAGGTTTTGTATGCAAATCATACCGTTTATAAAAACGAAGGTGCGCCCGAAGAAGTTACTGAAACTCAAACTTTTTACGAGAATCAGTATTTAGAAATAGGAAAACCTATAACTTACATAAAGTTTAAATTAAAATATTAAAATATTAAAATGTATTAAAAACATCAATTTTTGTAAAATTGATGTTTTTTTTGAAATTTATATTAATTTATTAGTTCAAATTTACCAGACCAAGAAAGACCTTGTAGGTTAGACTCATAATAAAAAGTACTTCCTTTTTTTCTTACAATTTTTGTTTTCATAATGGTACCAAT
>JAHDHO010000034.1 GCA_020631275.1 Polaribacter sp.
AATTAATTTTTGTCTGTAAAGATTACCAACTGCTTTTTTAAATGCTTTTTTACTCATTTTCATATGAAAACGAATTGAATCTGGCGAGCTTTTATCTGTTAACAATAAAAAACCTTCTCTACTGTTTTTTAGCTTTTCTAAAACCTTTTCAACATCAGAGTCTATTACATTTCTAAAACCTTGTGGCCTTAAAGAAACATCGATTTTACCATCTTCACGAATCTTTTTAATATAACCAACAACCTCCATATTTTCTTCTAAGTCCTGAAAAACTTCACTTCTAAAAAGCAAACCATCATACTCTTCATTAATTAAAACAGTATATCCTAAACCAGTTTCGGTTTCTATAACAAGGTTTACTTTTTCACCTTCTTTCAAATTCATTTCCCCTTCGTATGTATCTTCTTGTGATTCCATTATTTTATATATTTAAAATATTCTTTTAAAATTAAATCATTTTCTTTACTCGGTGTAAAGATTTCTAAAATTTTTGGTTTTTGTGACTGTGCCGAAATTTTTTCTGCATTTTCATCAAAAAAGCCTTTTAATTGTTTCGCAACAGTTTCTGTAGAAAAAGCTTTTAAATACTCGAAATTATGCATTTTACATAAATGTTCTGCAGTTAAGCAGTGTGGTGTTTCAAAATATTTTGTTGCGTTGGTAGTTTTTGGTCCCGGAATGATTTTAAAAATTCCGCCACCAGAATTATTAATTAAAATAATTCTAAAATTACTTGGTATATTTTTATTCCAAAGCGCATTAGAATCATAGAAAAAACTTAAATCTCCTGTAATAAAAACAGTCTGATTTTTATTTGCAAAAGCAGCACCAACTGCTGTAGAAGTACTACCATCTATACCACTTGTACCTCTATTACAAAAAACTGTGTTACTTTTATCAATAGAAAATAATTGTGCATATCTAATAATAGAACTGTTGCTAATTTGAAGTTGACAATTATTTGGTAAATCAGCTAAAACCTGTTCAAAAACTTTAAAATCTGAATGTACCGTTTCTGCTAAAAAAACTCTATGCTTTTCTCTTCTTTTATCTCTAATTGTTAACCATTCGTCTTGATAATTACTTTCTTTTTTAACCACCAAGTTGTTAAAATTCTTAAAAAAATCTACGGGTTGTGTTTGTATAAATTCTGATAAACAGAAAAAAGTATTCGTTGCTTTTTTAGCATCGATGTTCCAATGATGTTTTGGTTGATATTTTCTTAAAAACTGTTTAATTCTTTTAGAAACAATCATGCCCCCAAACGTAATTAAAACTTCTGGTTTTAAATTTTCAAATTGATTTTCATCCAAAGAAAAGATCAATTGATCAATAGAATTTACAGCTTTATTATGATGTAAATTAGAAGTTGTCTCTGTAAAGATCAAAACCGAATCGTCATCAGCATACAAGTCTATTAATTGATGTAATTCCTCATCAGGATAATTAACACCTACTAAAATCATTTTCTTATCTGCAGCATTCCAAATACTCGATAAATTATCATAATTAATATGAGAATTATCTAAAGAACTCATAGAAATATGCGGAAAATGGTACTCTTGTAATTCAGGAACAGTTTCGTACAAAGGTTCATCAAATGGCACATTTATATGAACCGGTCCTTGTTTAGAAACTGCAGTTTGTAACGCTTCTCCAATCAACTGAGAGTTTCTAGTTTTAAACTTTTCATTCTCTATTAAATTTGCAGAAAATAAAATATGATTGTCAAAAACATTTTCTTGACGAATCGTTTGTCCGTCACCAATATCAATTAAGTGTTTTGGCCTATCCGCAGATATTACAACTAGCGGTATATTGCTATAAAAAGCTTCTGCAATTGCCGGATAATAATTTAGTAAAGCAGAACCCGATGTACATAAAACTGCTACAGGTTTTTGAGTTTGCTGCGCAATACCTAAAGCAAAAAAAGCAGCACAACGTTCATCTACTACACTTAAAGTTTCGATTTCTTTATGATTAGAAAAACCAACAGTTAAAGGTGCGTTTCTTGAACCTGGTGATATAACAACAGTATCAATTTCGAATTGATTACATGCAGATATTACAATTTGTGCGAGTTCTTTTTTTGGATACATTACTATAAATTACAAAGTGGCAAAGTTACGAAGTACAGAAGTTATTAAAGACAAAAAAGCCAGAAAGTAAAAATAACTTTTCTACTTTCTGACTAGTTTTATGTAAAATCAACTATACTGATTAGTTTCCTTTTTGATAATCTGCTAAAAACTTAGCTAAACCACTATCTGTTAATGGGTGTCTTAACAACCCTTCGATTGCGCTTAAAGGACCCGTCATTACATCAGAACCTAATTTTGCACAATCTATAATATGCATTGTGTGACGTACAGATGCCGCTAAAATTTCTGTTTCAAAACCATAATTATCATATATATGACGAATCTCTGCAATTAAGTTTAAACCATCTGTAGAAATATCATCTAATCTACCAATAAATGGCGAAACGTAAGTTGCACCTGCTTTAGCAGCCAATAAAGCTTGTCCTGCAGAAAAAACTAAAGTTACATTTGTTTTAATTCCTTTAGAAGAAAAATATTTACACGCTTTTACACCATCTTTTATCATTGGTAATTTAACCACAATCTGCGGATTTAAATCAGCCAAAGCTTCACCTTCTTTCACCATTCCGTCGAAATCTGTAGAAATAACTTCTGCAGAAACATCACCATCTACCAACTCACAAATTTCTTTGTAATGATTAATAATGTTTTCTTCACCTGTAATTCCTTCTTTAGCCATTAAAGATGGGTTTGTAGTAACTCCGTCTAAAATACCTAAAGCCTGCGCTTCTTTAATTTGCTCTAAATTTGCTGTGTCAATAAAAAATTTCATTTGTATTTATTTTATTTTAGTTGTGTTCTTATTTTTTTTTTGGGCGTTCGAGCGGGCTTTCCGCACTCGCTTTTTGTTCATCCTTCACAAAAGAGCTCAAACAAAGCTCCAATCCCTAACGCAAATATAGGTAGTTGTAAATAATTTATGTGAAATCAAAAACTATATTTTATTACTAGTTATAAACACTAAAGTTATAATTTATAATGATTCATTAATAATTTTTCAAACCAAGTATCTGGTAAAATTCGTTTTAAAACAATAGAGAATTTCTCTAGCGTGCCACCGACTTTATAATGAATTCTAGGATTTTTTGTATTGATAATTTTATACACTTTTTTAGCCATTTCTATAGGATCTTTACCTGTATCTACATGAGCATCCATTAAATCTAAATTGGCTTTGTAATTTTCTCTATACACAGAATCTTTAAAAAGTGGCGTATGGTATCTTCTCGAAATGATATCTGTTGCAAAATCTCCAGGCGCAACATTTACAATGTTAATTCCAAATCTTTTCACTTCCATTCTCGTGGCTTCAGTTACTAATTCTAATGCACCTTTAGACGATGAATATATACCTCTAAACGGTAAACCCATATAACCAGCAATAGAGGTAGTATTTATAATTACACCATATTTTTGCTTACGCATAAAAGGTAAAACTGTTTTAATTACATCAATAGCACCAAAAAAGTTTGTATTAAATGCGTTTCGCATTTCATCTGTTGGTGTTTCTTCTATAGGTCCTGTAACACCAATACCAGCATTATTTACTAAAATATCTATTCTACCTTCTTTTTCAATGATTTTAGAAACCGCCGTTCTTATAGTTTCTATTTTTAAAACATCTAAAGCAATTAATTCAAAAGAAAAATCTTGCTCATTATTTGGTTTTCTACTTGTACCATAAACTTTATAACCTTTTTCAGATAAAAAAGTAGCAATTGCTTTACCAATACCAGAAGATGCACCAGTAACTAATACTATTTTAGACATATTTTAATACTTACATTAGATTACAATCTTAAAAAGTAATCTTTTAATTTGCTGCAAATATCTAAAAAGTAAACTAAGCAATCTAAAAATTAGAAAAGTAATTGTGTAAAGTTAAAAGAAGTATTTGTACGAAACTATCGGGTACAAAAAATGGCAAGCTACCTACATCACACCGCTACAACCTAATACCTTTGCTGCGTTCCCGCCCTGGAGGATTCAAAGGGAGCTAGTTGTGTAGAACTTGCCGATGCAAATTTACAATCTATTTTGATTAAAACAATTAAAATTTTATTAATTTTTTTGTAACATTTTTAAATTACTGAATACTAATATATTGTTGTGATAGATTTGTAAAAAAAAATTAAAAATTATGCTATCTCAACGAAATGAATATATTTGTATAACTAACTAATTAAAAAAACAAATGGACAATCAAGCAAATAGTAAAGGTTTTATAGTAAACAATGGTGTAATACTAGGTGTTGTAAGTGTAATATTCTCTTTAGTCTTGTACGCTACAGGTAATCACTTAAAACCACATTGGTCTACAGGTATTATAAATGCAGTAATTTTTATAGGAGCTTTAATTCTTGGTATTAAACAATTTAAAGCAGCAAATGGTGGTTTTATTTCTTGGGGACAAGGTGTTAAAGTTGGTGTAGGTGTTGCTGTTTTAGGCGGATTAATTGTGGTGATTTATAATTACATTTTCATGAACTTTATAGAGCCAGATTTTATGACACAAATGACAGAAATTCAAAATCAAGCTTTCTTAGATCAAGGAATGACAGAAGAACAAATTGAAGCTGCCAATGCAATGGGAGAATCTTTTAAAGGACCATTTATTATGGCTGCATTAGGTATCGTTGGTTATGCAATATGTGGTTTTATCGTTTCTGCAATTGCTGCAGCAATCATGAAAAAATCTGCAGAAGAAACTTACTAAATTTTAAATTTATAAGTTTAATTTTACAACTTATAAAACTAGATATAAAATATGGATATTTCGGTAGTAATACCACTTCTTAATGAAGAAGAATCTTTACATGAATTATACAATTGGATTGCAAAAGTTATGCAATCCAATTGTTATTTATATGAAGTAATTTTTATTGATGATGGTAGTACAGATACTTCTTGGAAAATTATAGAAAAACTAGCCAAAGAACACGAACCCGTTAAAGGAATTCGTTTTCAAAAAAACTATGGTAAATCTCAGGCTTTAGACGCTGGTTTTGAAATGGCAAAGGGTGCTGTTGTAATTACTATGGATGCTGATTTACAAGACAATCCAGAAGAAATACCCGAATTATACAATCTTATAATCAAAGAAGATTTCGACCTAATTTCTGGTTGGAAAAAGAAACGTTACGATAATGTTGTAACAAAAAACATTCCTTCAAAACTTTTTAATGCAGCGGCAAGAAAAACCTCTGGTTTAAAGTTACACGATTTTAATTGCGGTTTAAAAGCTTACAAAAACGAAGTAATTAAAACCGTAAAAGTTAGCGGAGAAATGCACAGGTACATTCCTGTTTTAGCTAAAAATGAAGGTTTTACAAAAATAGGCGAAAAAGTTGTACAACATCAGGCAAGAAAGTACGGAGTTACAAAATTTGGAATGGATAGATTTGTAAACGGATTTTTAGATTTAATTACAATTTCATTTTTATCTAAGTTTGGTAAAAGACCAATGCACTTTTTTGGTCTTTGGGGTACTTTTATGTTTTTATTTGGTACAACAACAGCTTTTTATATTGGCGCAGTAAAACTATATAAAGTATTTAATGGTATTAAAACCATCTTAGTTACAGACAATCCTTGGTTTTACATAGCGCTAACTTCTATGATTTTAGGAACCTTATTATTTTTAGCTGGTTTTATTGGTGAACTCATCATTAAAACAAAAAACAACGAAAAACACTACTCAATTAAAGAGAAACTAAATTTCTAACTGTATATTTGTAATTAAGTATCAATTAAAAATCAAACCAAAATGAGCGAAATATTAGAAAAAGCAAAACAATGGTTAACGCCTACTTTTGATGAAGAAACACACAACGAAATTCAGAAATTAATTAGTGAAAACACATCTGAATTAACTGATAGTTTTTACAAAGATATGGAGTTTGGTACTGGTGGAATGCGTGGCGTAATGGGCGCAGGAACCAATAGAATAAACAAATATACTTTAGGTAGAGCAACACAAGGTTTGTCTAACTACTTAATAGAAAATGTTAATAAAGAACAAATAAAAGTAGTAATTGCTTACGATTGTAGACATAATAGTAAGAAATTTGCTAAAATCGTATCAGATGTTTTATCTGCAAATAATATAAAAGTTTTCTTATTCGAAGATTTAAGGCCTACACCAGAATTATCATTTGCCGTAAGACATTTAGGTTGTGACGCTGGTATTGTACTAACAGCATCTCACAATCCGCCAGAATATAACGGCTACAAAGTATATTGGGCAGATGGAGGACAAATAGTACCTCCGCATGACGGTGGAATTATTAACAAAGTAAATGCATTAAATTTTTCTGAAATTAATTTTGATGCTAACGAAGATTTAATTGAAACAATTGGTAAAGATGTTGACGATGTTTTTATTGAAGCATCAGTAAAAAATGGATCTTTAGCTGAAAACATTAATAGAGATAATTTAAAAATCGTTTTTACTTCTTTACACGGAACATCTATTGTTTCTGTGCCAGATGCCTTAGTAAAAGCAGGTTATACAGATGTTCATATTGTAGAAGAACAAAGAGTTCCAAATGGCGATTTCCCTACAGTAAAATCTCCGAATCCTGAAGAACCAGAAGCTTTAAAAATGGCTACTGATTTAGCAAATAAAATAGATGCTGATATTGTTATTGGTACAGATCCTGATTGCGATAGATTAGGTGTTGCTGTTAGAGATACTAACGGAAAAATGAAGTTGTTAAATGGGAACCAAACTATGGTTTTAATGACAGAATTTCTGTTAAAAAAGTGGAAAGAAGAAGGTAAAATGAATGGTAAACAATTTGTAGGTTCTACAATTGTTTCTACAGAATTGGTTAACGACGTAGCTGCAAATTATAATGTAGAAACTAAAGTTGGTTTAACTGGTTTTAAATGGATTGCCAAAATGGTTAAAGACTTTCCAGAACTAGACTTTATTGGCGGAGGAGAAGAAAGTTTTGGTTATATGGTTGGTCGTTTTGTAAGAGATAAAGATGCTGTTACTGCTACTTTACTAGCTTGTGAAGTTGCTGCTTATGCAAAACAAAACGGAAGTTCTTTCTACGAAGAATTACTAAAAATATATGTTGATAATAAATTTTACAAAGAACATTTAATTTCTATTGTTAAAAAAGGAATGGATGGTGCTGCAGAAATTCAACAAATGTTAATTGATATGCGTAACAATCCGTTAACAGAAATTGATGGTGAAAAAGTAGAATCATTATCAGATTATCAAGCATCTACTAAAAAGAACTTAATTACTGGTGAAGTTTCTACAATAGACTTACCAAAATCTAATGTATTGATCTATCAAACTGCAAACGGAACAAGAATTGCAGCTAGACCAAGTGGTACAGAGCCTAAAATTAAATTTTATTTTAGTGTAAACTCTGCTTTAGATGCTAAAGAAAATGCAGAGAAAGTAGAAGCTGAATTGGATGCTAAAATTCAACGAATTATTAAAGAAATGAAATTGAGTTAATGGAATATTTTAAAGACATTTTAAAATACGAAAAGAAGTATAGAAAATTTACCGTTTTAAATATACTTTTCAATATACTTTATGCTATTTTTAATGTACTTTCTGTATTAGCATTTATTCCAGTTTTAGGTATACTTTTTAGTACAAATAAAGAAGTTGTAAAAAAACCTAATTACCAAGGAATTACTAAAATTGGAGACTTTTTAAAAGAAAGTTTCTATCATTTTATTTCAGAAAAAATAGAAAACGAAGGCAATATAAAAACATTAGTTTTTATTTGCCTTTTGGCTATTTCTTTGTTTTTTCTAAAAAACTTATTTCGATACTTAGCATCATATGTTATTACTTTTTTAAGAACTGGTGTTGTAAAAGATTTAAGAGACAATTTATATCATAAAATTGTAGAGTTACCAGTTGCATATTTTTCAGAAAAAAGAAAAGGAGACATTATTGCTCGAATGACTTCTGATGTTCAAGAGGTAGAAAATTCAATTTTAACTTCTATAGAAACAATTGTTAGAGAACCTTTAACTGTTATTATTGCTATTTCTTTAATGCTTTTTATGAGCGGTAACTTAACCATATTTGTATTTATTTTATTACCAGTTTCTGGTTTTATAATTTCATCAATCAGTAAAAAATTAAAAGCAAATTCTATTAAAGCTCAAAAAGAAACTGGTAATTTTTTATCATTTATAGAAGAAACATTAACGGGTTTAAGAATTATAAAAGGTTTTAATGCAGAAAGCGTAATTGCTAATAAATTTAAAAATTCAACTTTAAAGTTTAAAGATTTAATGACCAATGTAATTCATAGACAAACATTGGCATCTCCTATGAGCGAATTTTTAGGATCTGCAACAATAATTGCAATTCTTTGGTATGGTGGTACAGAGGTTTTATCAAATAAAAGTTCTCTAAAACCTGATGAATTTATGGGTTACATTGTATTATTTTACACAGTTTTAAATCCTATAAAGTTAATTACAACCACTTTTTATAACATTCAAAAAGGAGAAGCTTCGGCAGAAAGAATTATGTCTGTTTTAAATACCGAAAATAGTATAAAAGACATACCAAATGCTCTACAAAAAAATGAATTTTCTTCAGAAATAGAATTTAAAAATATTTCATTTAAATATAAAGATGATTATGTTTTGAAAGATTTCTCTTTAACAATCAATAAAGGAGAAACTGTTGCTTTGGTTGGGCAATCTGGTAGCGGAAAATCTACATTAGCCAATTTAATAACTCGTTTTTACGATGTAAATAATGGTGAAGTTTTATTAGATAAGAACAACATTAAAAATATTACAAAAAAATCTTTGAGAGATTTAATGGGAATTGTTTCTCAAGATTCAATTCTTTTTAATGATACAATTGCTAATAATATAAAATTAGGAACTCAAGGAGCTACTGATTCCGCAATATTAGAAGCTGCAAAAATTGCAAATGCAGATGAATTTATTCAGAATTTACCAGAAAAATATAATACTAACATTGGTGATAGCGGTAATACACTTTCTGGCGGACAGAAACAACGTTTGTCTATAGCTAGAGCAGTTTTAAAAAATCCACCAATAATGATTTTAGATGAAGCTACTTCTGCCCTAGACACAGAATCTGAACAACTAGTGCAATTAGCTTTAGAGAAAATGATGCAAAACAGAACGTCTTTAGTAATTGCACATAGATTATCTACAATTCAAAAGGCAGATAAAATTGTGGTACTTAAAAAAGGTGAAATTGTAGAACAAGGTAAACATGAAGAGTTATTAGCTCAAAAAGGAGAATACTTTAAATTAGTAACCATGCAAAGCTTATCTTAGTTAATCGATATCTTGGTGTGTTTTAAATCCGAATTTTCTATACACCATTTTTTTTCCAATTTTAAACATATTTTTGTAAACTAGTACAGATAATATTGCTTGATCTTGCCTATGATTTAACCTACTACTGCCCTCTGGAGCAATACATGCTTTATTTTTTGCACAGTCGCTCCATTTTTTAATTACATTTCTTGCAGCTACATTATTATAATTAACAGCAACACATGCACCGTTTAAATTTCGTTGATTTAATATTTTAGAATCATTAGAAATACCCAAACAATCTAAAGATTTTTCATGCGTCCATTCAGAAACAATACCTTTAGAAAAAGGTGAATAAAAACCATACAATTCTATTATTTTTCTAAGAGAAATTAATGGTTTAACAACTTTATTACCGCCGTCTAACCAACATACAGATGTTTTAAATTCATTTAAAACGGCATCAATAATTACAGGTTTCCAAGCATATTCACCAGCATTTACTTTCACATTAAAATATTTTGGATACTTATCATAATCAAAATCTCTTAATTCGAAGTTTTTAAAGTTCAATTTTATTTTTAAAACCTCATCAGAAGTTAAACCAAGATTATAAATTATAGTTTTTGTATTGTTTTCATGAACTTTTAAACTTTCTAAAAGCTGATAAAGGCTTTTAAAATGAGAACTATCAGAACCTGTTACTATAACTAAATCTTGTTTGCTATCAATAAAAAAAAGTCTAAGATCTAAAAATAAGGTTCTTATTTCTGTAAGTAATTTCATTAATTTATTCTGAAAGTGTTAAACCCAATTCTTTTCCTTTTTCGATCATAAATTCATAACAAGCATCGTGTTCATTAGGTATTTTACCGTCTAAAATAGCTTCTTTTATTGCCTCCTTAATTTGCCCAATTTCTCTACATGGTTGAAGATTAAAAGCTTCGATAATTTCTTCACCAGATATTGGTGGCTGAAAGTTACGAACTCGATCTCTTTCTTCTACTTCTTTAATTTTAGCTCTTACAACTTCAAAATTACTATGATACCTTTTAAACTTCTTAGGGTTTTTAGTAGTAATATCTGCTTCACAAAGCGTCATTAAATCATTGATATCGTCTCCTGCATCAAAAACTAATCGTCTCACTGCAGAATCTGTAACATCGCTTGCTAAAACAATAGGTCTAGAACTAAGCATTACCATTTTTTTAACAAATTTCATTTTATTGTTTAATGGCATTTTTAATCTTTTAAAGATTTTTTGCACCATTTTAGAACCCACAAATTCATGCGAATGAAATGTCCAACCAACTTTTTTACTAAATCTTTTTGTTGGTGCTTTTCCGATATCATGTAACAAAGCTGCCCAACGAAGCCAAACATCATCTGTATTTTCAGAAATGTTATCAACCACTTCTAAAGTATGATAAAAATTGTCTTTATGTTTTTGTCCTTCTACCTCTTCTACCCCTTTAAGAGCAATTAATTCTGGTAAAATTTGCTTTAACAATTTTGTTTTTTCAAGTAATAAAAAACCAACTGATGGCTTTGAAGAAGACATAATCTTATTCAACTCGTCAACAATTCGTTCTCTTGTAATTATATGTAATCGATCTGCATTTTTTGTTATTGCTGATAAAGAATCATGTTCAATTTTAAAATTTAATTGTGTTGCAAATCGAATTGCACGCATCATTCGCAATGGATCATCAGAATATGTAATATCTGGATTTAAAGGAGTTTTAATAATACCTTTTTCTAAATCTTCAATACCATTAAAAGGATCTAATAATTCTCCAAAGTTCGATTCATTTAAACTTAATGCTAATGCATTTATAGTAAAATCTCTTCTATTTTGATCGTCTTGTAAACTACCTTCGGTAACTTCTGGATTTCTACTTTCTTCTGTATAAGACTCTTTTCTGGCGCCTACAAACTCAATTTCTAGATCTTTAAAACGCAACATTGCGGTTCCGTAGGTTTTAAAAACTTGTACCTTTGGTTTTTTAGGTAATAAGCTAGAAACTTTTAAAGCCAAATCGATACCACTACCTATGGCAACTACATCAATATCTTTTGCTGTACCTCTTTTTAAAAAAAAGTCTCTAACAAAACCACCAATTACGTAACTATCTACTTGTAACTCTTTTGATGCCTTAGATATAATATTAAAAATTTCTGATGAGATTGCTTCTGTATACTTCATATTCCTTTAAAAGTGTTCGCAAATTTATTATTTTCTAAGCTTTTAAACAGTAAATTAATCAAAGAAAATTGTAATAACATTTGTACTTTTGCTTATTGCATAAAAAATTACCTTTTTTTATTTAAAATTAACCATGATTATTGTTAGAATACTTGGCGGATTAGGAAACCAAATGTTTCAATATGCGTATGCTAAATCGCTTGAAATGAAAGGTTATAAGGTACAACTAGATCTCTCAAAAATAAAAAAATACAAATTACATGGCGGCTATCAGCTAGATAAATATAAAATTGATTTAAAAACTGCAAGTGCTTTAGATGTAATTTTATCAAAAATAAATCCTTTTAAAAACCTAAAAGAGAAAAATTTATTATTCGATAAAAACTTAACTAACTTAAAAGGAAACGAATATTTAAAAGGATATTTTCAGACAGAAAAATATTTTTCTGATATTAGAAGCGAATTAGTGCATCAATTTGTACTTAAAGAAGAACTTTCTGACTCTACTAAGCTTTACAAAACCGAAATTTTAAAATCAGAAATTAGCTGTTCTTTGCATATTAGACGAGGTGATTATGTAACTAATTTAAAATCGAATACAATTCACGGTACTTGTAGTTTATCATATTATAACGAAGCCATAAAAATTATCAATAAAAAGTACTCTAAAGTTTCTTTCTTTGTTTTTTCTGATGACATCAACTGGACAAAAGAGAATTTAGTTATTCAAAACGTTGTTTATATAAATCATAAATGTTTACCACATGAAGACATTTATTTAATGAGTTTATGTAGTCATAACATTACAGCAAATAGTAGTTTTTCTTGGTGGGCAGCTTGGTTAAACAATAATAAAGGCAAAACGGTTATTGCACCAGAAAAATGGTTTGTTAATAAAGTAAATGAAATTGCTTGCCAAAATTGGATAAAAATATGATGTCTTATAAAGTTTACTACATAAATCTAGATAAAAGTTTAGAAAGAAGAAATTTTATGGAAAATCAATTTAAAAAATTGAATATTCCTTTAACCAGAATGCCGGCAGTTTACGGTAAAGAATTGCCTAAAACGTTTTTAAAAAAAGCAAAAAAACAACATAATATACTTACTCATTATCCGTATTTAAACGATGGCGAAATAGGTTTAACAAAAACGTACTTTGACCTTTGGGATATTGTAGCCAACCAAAAAGAAGAATTTGCAATTATTTTAGAAGATGATGCATTACTTACTGAAGATTTTTTTGATGATTTAGAAAAAATATTAACTTCTACCACGAATAAAGATTTTATTGATATTGCAGGTAGAAAAGGTTTTTTATCTATAGAAAGTAAAGGACTGTTAAACAAATTTGTAATACCTGCTTTACAAACAACGGGACAAATAATAGGTAAAGATGCTGCTAAATTATTATCTAAAAACTTAACTACATATTATGCTCCAATAGATGTTTTAAAACAAGATGTTTTTAAACACAAAGTAACAGTTTACACTACTTTGAAAAGTTATGTTAGTAGTAATGATAAAAATATAGGTGGCACAACTATTCAGCAAAAAAGTATGCCAAAATTTAAAAAAATTTTAAGAGAAATTGTAAGACCCGTTTGGCAACTAATTGCATTTTTATCTTATAAAAACTATAGATTTTTCAGGAATATTATTTTTTATAAGAGCAATTAATTTTCTTCAATACCTTTATTTAATAGCCACAACTTTATATACCTAGTAAAAACAGAATACGCTAGTATTTTTGATAAAATTAACCCCGTTAATCCGTCTAAAAAACCTAAGCGGATTATATAATGTATAAAAAACCTGGCAGTTGGCTTAATTAATAAATGATAGGCATTTACTTTTTTACCTTGTTTGTGAAGTTCTTGAGCTTTTAAAATCGAATAATGATTTATTTTAGAAATAAAATGATTGTAATTTCTATAACCAAAATGATCAATTTTATTTTTAAGAAAACCTAATTCTCCTTTAGAAACAATAGTTTCATGAACTACTCCTCTGTAATAACATTTATCTTTTAAAAACAATCGAACTACCTTATCTCTTTGCCAACCACTATAATTTACTTTTTGATTTGCAAAATAGAAACTTCTACGAACATAAAACCCAACAAAGTTAAGGGGATTTTTAACAGCTTCTAAAATTTCTTGTTTTACACTTTCTGTAACACGCTCATCTGCATCTAGAATATAAATCCAATTATAAGCTGCTTGCTGGATAGCAAAGTTTTTTTGAGATGAAAAATCATCAAACTTTCGTTTGATGATTTTTACATTTAGCTTTTCGGCTATTTCTAAAGTATTATCTGTACTATAAGAATCTATAACAATAATTTCGTCTGCAAAACTTACAGATTTAATTGCATCTGCAATATGAATCTCTTCATTAAGTGTAGGTATTATTGCCGATATTTTTGTCATAGCATTTTAAAGTCTTAAACAGCTACGTCATATTCACGTAAAGCATCATTTAAAGACGTTTTTTTATTTGTACTTTCTTTTCTTTTTCCAATAATTAAAGCACAAGGTACATTAAATTCTCCAGCCGCAAACTTTTTAGTATAACTTCCAGGGATAACAACAGAACGAGCAGGAACTCTACCTTTCATTTCCACTGGTTCATCACCTGTAACATCAATAATTTTTGTACTCATTGTTAATACAACATTTGCACCTAATACCGCTTCTTTTTCTACATGAACACCTTCTACAACTATACATCTAGAACCTATAAAAGCACCATCTTCTATAATTACTGGCGCAGCTTGTAAAGGCTCTAAAACACCACCAATACCAACACCACCAGATAAGTGTACATTTTTACCAATTTGAGCACAAGAACCAACTGTTGCCCAAGTATCTACCATTGTACCTTCGTCTACATAAGCACCAATATTAACATAACTTGGCATTAAAATAGTTCCTGCAGAAATATAAGCACCATGTCTTGCTACTGCATTTGGCACAACTCTTATACCTCTTTCTGCAAAGTTCTTCTTTAAAGGGATTTTATCATGATATTCGAAAATTCCAGCTTCTAAAGTTTCCATTTTCTGAATAGGAAAATATAAAACTACAGCTTTTTTTACCCATTCATTTACTTGCCAACCATCTGTTGTAGGTTCTGCAACTCTTAACTCTCCTTTATCTAATAAATCAACAACTTTTCTTATTGTATCTATCGTATTTTGTTCTTTTAACAATTCACGATTTTCCCATGCCGACTCTATAATTTCTCTAATTTCTTTCATTTTAATGGTATAATTTCTGCAAATATAATTGTATCTGTAAAAACTAAAAGCGAAGATACATTTTTTAAACAGATATTTCTGCTTTGTTTAAAAATCGTATTTTTGCTAAAACAATTGTAAATGGCTAGAATTTTAGCAATAGATTTTGGAAAAAAAAGAACAGGAATTGCAGTTACAGATGAATTACAAATAATAGCATCTGGTTTAACAACTGTAAATACTAATGAGCTTTTATCCTTCTTAAAAGAATATACTTCTAAAGAAAAAGTAGAACTTATTTTAGTTGGTCAACCAAAGCAAATGAATAATACCGATAGTGAAAGTGAAGTATTAATTCTTCCTTTTATTAAGAAATTAGAAAATTTACTACCGCATATTCCGAAAAAAAGAATAGACGAACGTTTTACATCTAAAATGGCTTTTCAAACGATGATTGATAGTGGCATGAAGAAAAAACAACGTAGAAATAAAGCTATGATTGATGAAATTAGCGCTACAATAATCTTACAATCTTATCTTTATAGTCTTTAAAAATTGAATCCTTTACACGTTTACAGTTAGTATATGTTAAAATCAGTTTAAATATTCTTGATTTTTAAAATTCTCAATTCAAAAATTCGTGAATAGTAATTGTAAATTGTACTTTTGCAAACGTTTTTAAATAAAAATAAATGATATTACCAATTGTTGCTTACGGAGATCCGGTTTTAAGAAAAGTTGCTACAGAGATAACTAAAGATTATCCTGACTTAGAAAAACTAATTACCAATATGAAAGAGACTATGTACAACGCGTCTGGTGTTGGTATAGCAGCACCCCAAATTGGTAAAGCAATACGTCTATTTGTTATTGATGCATCTCCTTTTGCTGAAGATGAAGAACTATCAGACAAAGATAGGGCTGCATTAAAAGATTTTAACAAGGTATTTATCAACGCAAAAATAATCGAAGAAGAAGGTGAAGAATGGGTTTTTAATGAAGGTTGTTTAAGTATACCTGATGTTAGAGAAGATGTTATTAGAAAACCAAACATTACAATCGAATATTTAGACGAAAATTTCGAAAAGCATACAGAATCTTTAGATGGTTTAGCTGCAAGAGTTTTTCAACACGAATATGATCACATAGAAGGTATATTGTTTACAGATAAACTTTCTTCATTAAAGAAAAGAATCATCAAAAAGAAATTAGAAAACATTTCTAAAGGAAAAATTAGAGCAGATTATAGAATGCGTTTTCCAAATCAAAAAAAAGGTAAATAGTCTTAATATAAAGACACAAAATATATAACATGGAATTTAATAAAATTATAGCCGTAACAGGTAAAGCAGGTTTATACCAAGTAGTTTCTCAATCTAAAAATGCAATTATTGTTGCTTCTTTAACAGATAACAAACGCATCGCTATTAATGCGACTCAAAATGTTAGCTTATTAGAAAACATTGCAATTTATACGTATGAAGAAGACATTCCTTTATTACAAGTTTTTAAGGCAATGTTCGAAAAAACGGAAGGTAAGGAAGCTATTTCTCATAAAGAAAGTGGTAAAAAACTAGAAGCATTTTTTGCAGAAGTTTTACCAGATTATGATGCAGAAAGAGTGTATACTTCTAACATAAAAAAAGTAATTCAATGGTTTAACATTTTGGTTAAAGCAGGAATGGATTTTTCTAAAATCGAAGAAGCTTCTGAAGAAAGCGCAGAATAATTTTAAAATTATTGTTACTGTTTCTATGTAACTCTAAATTTTTACTAATTAATTTATATGAATTCTAGAAAAGAACAATTAGCTGCCTTTAATCGTTTGTTAGATATTATGGATGATCTTCGTGAGAAGTGTCCTTGGGATAAAAAACAAACACTAGAAAGTTTAAGACATCTTACCATAGAAGAAACATATGAATTAGCAGACGCTATTTTAGATAATGATTTACAAGAAATAAAAAAAGAATTAGGCGATGTGCTTTTGCATATCGTCTTTTATGCTAAAATAGGTAGTGAAAAGAATTCTTTTGACATTGCTGATGTAGCTAATACAATTTCTGACAAATTAATACATAGACATCCTCATATTTACGGAGATGTAAAAGTTGATAATGAAGAAGATGTAAAAAAAAATTGGGAAAAGTTAAAGCTTAAAGAAGGCAATACATCTGTTCTAGAAGGTGTACCTAAAAGTTTACCTGCGTTAGTAAAAGCTAGCAGAATTCAAGAAAAAGTAGCGGGCGTTGGTTTCGATTGGGAAAAACCAGAACAAGTTTGGGAAAAAGTACAAGAAGAACTAGAAGAACTAAACGAGGAATTAAAAGCAGGAAATAAAGAAAATATTGAAAAAGAATTTGGAGATGTTTTATTTTCGATGATAAATTACGCTCGTTTTATTGATGTTAACCCAGAAAATGCTTTAGAGAAAACAAATAAAAAATTTATTAATCGTTTTCAATTTTTAGAAAAAGCCGTCAAAGATGCTGGCAAAGACCTTGCTGAAATGTCTCTAACTGAAATGGATATTTATTGGGAGAAATCAAAAAAATATTTTAAATAAATAGCACCTAATTTTAAAAAATAAAAAAATCCAATTCTAAATTTAGAATTGGATTTTTTTTATCATGAACTTAATAAGTTTTTATTTACTTAAGTACATTTTTCTTCTTGAATATAAGTTATAGAAATCATCATCTTTTAAACTATCTATAAATAGAATACTTTCTCCTGTTGATTTCATTTCTGGACCTAGCTTCTTATTAACATTAGGAAACTTGTTAAATGAAAATACTGGTTGTTTAATTGCAAAACCTTCTAATTGAGGGTTAAAATCAAAATCAGTTACTTTATTATGACCTAACATAACTTTTGTAGCATAATTTACATAAGGTTCTTTGTATGCTTTTGCAATAAAAGGAACCGTTCTTGATGCTCTAGGGTTTGCTTCAATAATGTAAACAACATCATCTTTAATTGCAAATTGAATATTTATTAAACCTACTGTTTTTAATTCTCTTGCAATAGTATGCGTATGATCTTTAATTTGTTGCATAACAAACTCACCTAAATTAAAGGCTGGTAAAGTTGCGTTTGAATCTCCAGAGTGAATTCCACAAGGCTCAATATGCTCCATAATACCAATTATGTATACATTACCATCTGCATCACAAATTGCATCTGCTTCTGCTTCTATAGCTCCGTCTAAATAATGATCTAACAATAGCTTATTATTTGGCATTCTACCCAATAAATCTACTACGTGTTTAATTAACTCTTCTTTATTAATTACAATTTTCATTCCTTGCCCTCCTAAGACATAAGAAGGTCTTACAAGAATAGGGAAATCTAACTGATCTGCTAACTCTAAAGCTTCATCTGCAGTTTCTGCTATACCAAATTCTGGGTAAGGAATGTTATTATCTTTTAACATTGATGAGAACCTACCTCTATCTTCTGCAATGTCTAATGCCTCAAAAGAAGTTCCTATAATTTTAATACCGTAGCTTGTTAACTTTTCTGCTAATTTTAATGCAGTTTGTCCTCCTAACTGTACAATAACTCCTTCTGGTTTTTCATGACGAATAATGTCATAAATGTGTTCCCAAAAAACAGGCTCGAAATATAATTTATCTGCAGTATCAAAATCTGTAGATACCGTTTCTGGATTACAGTTGATCATTATAGTTTCGTAACCACATTCTGCAGCCGCTAGAACACCATGAACACAACAGTAATCGAATTCGATACCTTGCCCAATTCTATTTGGTCCAGAACCTAAAACAATAATTTTCTTCTTATCTGAAACAATACTTTCATTAGCAATTGTTATTTGCCCATCTGCAGTTTCAATTTCATTTTCAAAAGTTGAATAATAATAAGGCGTTTTTGCCTTAAACTCTGCAGCACAAGTATCTACTAATTTAAATACACGTTGTACTTTTAATTCTTCTCTTTTAGAATATACTTCACTTTCTAAACATTTTAGCATGTGTGCTATTTGTCTATCACCGTAACCTTTTTGCTTCGCTTCTAACAATAAATCTCTACCAATAGAATCAATTGTATACGTAGAAATTTCTTTTTCTAAGTGAAATAACTCTTCATATTGTTTTAAATACCACATATCTATTTTTGTGATATCGTAAATCTTACTTAATGGAATTCCTATTGCAATTGCGTCATAAATTGCAAATACACGATCCCAACTTGCGTTAGTTAATTTGTCTATAATTTGATTATAGTCTGTGTATCCTTTTCCGTCTGCACCTAAACCATTTCTTTTTATTTCTAAAGATTGAGTTGCTTTGTGTAGTGCTTCTTGAAAAGAACGACCGATTCCCATCACTTCGCCTACGGCTTTCATCTGTAAACCTAAAGTTCTATCAGATCCTTCGAATTTGTCAAAATTCCAACGAGGTATTTTTACGATTACATAATCTAATGTTGGCTCAAATAAAGCTGATGTAGATTTTGTAATTCCGTTTTCTAATTCATCTAAAGAATAACCGATTGCTAATTTTGTAGCTACTTTTGCAATAGGATAACCTGTTGCTTTAGAAGCTAATGCAGAAGATCTAGAAACCCTTGGGTTAATTTCAATTGCTATAATATCTTCTTTTTCGTCTGGCGAAACTGCAAACTGTACATTACAACCTCCTTCAAAATCTCCGATAGAGCGCATCATGTGAATTGCCATATCACGCATTTTTTGGTATGTTTTGTCAGAAAGTGTCATTGCTGGTGCAACCGTTATAGAATCTCCTGTATGAATTCCCATAGGATCCATATTTTCGATAGAACATATAATTACAACATTATCGTTTTTATCACGTAATAATTCTAATTCATATTCTTTCCATCCCATCATTGCTTTATCAATCATCACCTCGTGTATTGGTGACGCTTCTAAACCTCTACTTAATAATTCATCAAAATCTTTTGGATCATAGACAATAGAAGCCCCTGCTCCACCTAACGTGTAAGAAGAACGAATTACCAACGGAAAACCGAATTCTTGGGCAATTTCTTTTCCTTTCAAAAAAGAAGTTGCAGTTGCTTGAGGTGCCATTGGCACACCAATTTTTATCATTAATTCTCTAAACTGCTCTCTATCTTCTGTGACGTTTATGGCATCAATGTCTACACCAATTAATTTTACATCAAAATCTTTCCAAATCCCTTTGTCATCCGCCTCAATACATAAGTTTAATGCAGTTTGCCCACCCATTGTTGGTAAAACAGCATCAATTTGAGGGTGCTCTTTTAAAATTTGAATAATAGATTTTGTTGTAAGAGGCAGCAAATAGACATGATCCGCCATAGAAGGATCTGTCATAATTGTTGCAGGATTAGAATTTATTAAAATCGTTTCTATTCCGTCTTCTCTTAAAGATCTTAAAGACTGCGAACCAGAATAATCAAATTCACAAGCTTGTCCAATTACTATTGGTCCAGATCCGATAATTAAGATAGATTTAAGGTCTTTTCTTTTTGGCATGGTAAAAATTTGTTGTGTTGTTTATTGTTGTAAAAATAGTTAATGATTAGGTATAAAAAAAGGTGTTACTAAAAAATAGCAACACCTTAAAATCATTAACAATTGTTAATCATTATATTATCTTTTTGGTCTAAATTCTGAAGACACAGAAATTTTCTTTCTTCCTTTAGCTCTTCTTCTAGCTAAAACTTTTCTTCCATTAGCAGAAGCCATTCTTTCTCTGAAACCGTGTTTGTTTCTTCTCTTTCTTTTCGATGGCTGGTAAGTTCTTTTCGGCATTATATGTATTTTTAAATATCTTCTTGATTACTTTACTGTTGCTTAAAGATTATTACCTCTTTTAAAGCGTGGGCAAATATACAACTGTTTTTATTTTTGACAAACACAATTGTAAAAAAAATAAAAATATTTTTTTGTTTCACAAAAATAGAAATTTTAAAAATGTTTTTACCTTTTTTATTTGACAGAATTTTTAGAGTTAGTACTTTTGCCTAAACCTAACAACACCATGAGTAACACTAAATACGTTTTTGTAACAGGAGGCGTAA
>JAHDHO010000222.1 GCA_020631275.1 Polaribacter sp.
TTCTTTTAATTTGGTCTGCAAAGAAACCACTTTTTTCTGGATATTTCAAACTTAAAATTCGATAAGCTTGTATTGCGTTTTCATACTTCTTTTGTTCTAGATAAACTTTGGCTAAAGTTTCTGTCATTAAAGCAGCGTCTTGTTTGTTTTTTGTAACCGGTACAGCAATCGTTTTTCCTTTTTCTAAAGGCTCTATTTTAGGATTATTTTTAATAAATTTATTAATAATGTCTTCTGCCTTTATTGTTTTTTTAATTGGTTTTTCTGCTGTTCTTACAATCGCTTTTTTAGTAGACAATTGTAACCATTGTTGAAAAGAATGACTCTCTGAGTCTGAGAATGATAAAGGTTTGCCTATTTCTAAATTTTCTTTTGTCTTATCAATAATCTTTGTTGTATTCGTTTCTTCATCAGTATTAATAAAAAGAACATTATCTTCTTGGTGATTATTTTCTAATTTAGATGAAATTTGTTCGTGAATAGTTTCTTGTTTAGAAATTTCACTTTTAAAAGATGTAATGTAGTTAAATAAAACAGTTCTATCTGTTGTATATGCTGCAGTTAGTTTTAACTCGTTATTATACTTAAAGCTGTCTTGATTTTTTAGGCCTTTTAAATACAAAGCTCTGGCTGCTTGAAAATATGGAAATTCTTCAATAACAGATTTTAATTCGGCAGTTTCTATTTGCTGAATATCTGTGTTGCCTTTTGCAATTTGTATGAATGTTGAAGATTTCAAAGTATAAAAATTAGTTTACCATTTACCAACAGAGGCGTTAAAAATATCTTGTGTAATTCTATCTATAATTTCTTCAAAAGCAGCTTCTTGTACACTACCTGTTAATTGAGATGTTGCTGGATAATCTGAATAGAATGAAAATGATTTTTCGAAATCCTTTTTCTCATCCGTGTTATTTACATACCTAACATTAACTGTAATTGTTAATCTGTTTTGGGCAGACGTTTGCGCAGATGTTGCACTCATTGGGGCAATTCGGTAACTTGTAATTTCTCCGCTAAAATGTAAGTCTCCGTTATTTGGTGTTAATGTTAAATTTGTTTGCCTTGTAAATAAATCTTGTAATTCGTTTGTAAATTGCTGACTTAAAGTTGGCTCTATTAATTGCGCTTGATTTGGAAAAAAATCTACTTGAATTGTTTTGGCATTACCAACATCACCACCCGTAAAGCCATAAATTCCACAGCCAATTAATAAAAAAGTACTAACAGTAAAAAGAGCGGTATAAATTATTTTTTTCATAATTATAAATCGTATTGTTTGATTTTTCTGTACAACGTTCTTTCAGAAATACCTAATTCTTTAGCGGCAAGTTTTCTTTTATTATTATTCTTTTCTAAAGATTTTTTTATCATTTCAATTTCTTTGTCTTGTAATGATAATGATTCATCTTCTTCAATAGTTTCTATAAAATCGTATTCTTTTTCTTCAGAATTATTCTGCGGAATATTTAGAACTTCAATATCGTGTTCTTTTAATTCTTTATCGCTGTAAATTTTTTCTAATAATTGATGATTTTCTTCTTGTACTTGTTCTATATCTCCGTTTTTCATTAAATCTAACGTTAACTTTTTTAAATCGTTAATGTCGTTTCTCATGTCAAACAAAATTTTATACATAATATCTCTTTCCGTAGAAAAATCATTTTCTTTTTTACCTCCAACAACTGCTGGTAAATTACCATTATTGTTAGGTAAATATTGATGTAATTTAGAACCTGTAATAGTTCTACTTTCTTCAATAACAGAAATTTGTTCTGCTAAGTTTTTTAATTGACGAATGTTACCCGGAAAACGATAATTTAATAAAACATTTACTGCACTTTCATCTAATCTAATCGACGGCATTCTATATTTCTGAGCAAAATCTGCTGCAAATTTTCTAAATAATAAGTGAATATCTTCGTTACGCTCTCTTAAAGCAGGTAATTGAATTTCTACAGTGCTTAATCTGTAATATAAATCTTCTCTAAAACGCTCTTTTTCTATAGCGGCTTGCATATTTACATTTGTTGCAGCTACAATTCTAACATTTGTTTTTAACGTTTTAGAAGAACCTACTTTTATAAACTCGCCATTTTCTAAAACACGCAACAATCTTACTTGCGTTGTTAAGGGTAATTCACCAACTTCATCTAAAAATATGGTACCACCATCAGCAACTTCAAAGTACCCTTTTCTGTCTTGTGTAGCACCGGTAAAAGAACCTTTTTCGTGACCAAAAAGTTCACTATCTATGGTTCCTTCTGGTATGGCACCACAGTTTACAGCAATATATTTTGCATGCTTTCTATGAGATAAAGAATGTATTATTTTAGGAATACTTTCTT
>JAHDHO010000223.1 GCA_020631275.1 Polaribacter sp.
AAATACAGATAGATGCTTTTGCTTTCATTTCGGCAGTCCAATCTGTAAATGTAAAAGCTTCGTCTGCAGTTAAAGTACCAATATGTACTTCGATTACACGACCTTGGAATACATTTTCACCTCCAAATTGCTTTAACATTTGTTGTTGTGTTGCGTGTACTACATCACGGAAATCCATGTAAGATTTCATTTGTCCTTTAAAGGTTACTTTAACCGATTCTGGTATTGGCATAGACGTTTCACCTGTTGCTAGTGCTAAAGCTACAGTACCAGAATCTGCACCAAAAGCAACACCTTTAGACATACGTGTGTGCGAATCTCCGCCAATAATGATGTCCCAATCTCCAACAGTAATATCGTTAAGAACTTTATGAATAACATCTGTCATTGGGAAATATTTTCCTTTTGGATCACGACCAGTAATTAAACCAAAATCGTTCATAAAGCTCATCAATCTTGGAATATTAGCTTTAGATTTATCATCCCAAACTGATGCTGTATGACAACCAGATTGGTATGCACCATCTACAATTGGAGAAATAACTGTGGCAGCCATCATTTCTAATTCTTGAGAAGTCATTAAACCTGTAGTATCTTGAGAACCTACGATATTTACTTCTGCACGAACGTAAGAACCTGCATGCAATGTTGCTCCGGATGTACCTACTGCATTTTTATTGAATATTTTCTCTACAGCTGTTAAACCTTGACCTTCGATTGATACTTCTTTTGAAGGTGCGTATACTTGCGGCACTTCAATACCTAAAGTTTTACAAGCAAATGTTTGTAATTTTTTACCGAAAACAACTGCATAAGAACCACCTGCTTTCATAAACTCCATCTTTTGCGGAGTAAAAGCAGCAGAAATATCTTTTAATTCTGTTTTACCGTGGTATAATTTTTTCTCTTTTGTATTTATTGTTAAAACTGTACCTGTTTCTACAGAATACATTTGTTTTAAAATTGGTTCTCCATCTTCATCTACAATAGTATTTCCTTCTGCATCTTTTTGTATAACCCAGTTTTTTAAATCTAAACCGATACCTCCTGTTACGCCAACAGTTGTTAAGAAAATTGGAGCAATACCATTTGTACCTGCAATTACTGGTGCAATATTAATAAAAGGTACATAAGGGCTTGAAGGAATACCTGTCCATAATGCAACATTATTTACACCTGACATTCTAGACGATCCAACTCCCATAGTTCCCTTTTCGGCAATTAACATTACTCGCTTATCAGGATGTTGTTCTTTTAAAGCTAACAATTCATTTTGCATGTCTTTGTTATGCTCAAACATACATTGCCCATGTAACTCACGATCTGAACGTGAATGTGCATCACCTCCAGGTGATAACAAATCTGTAGAAATATCACCAACACCGGCAATATAGGTTACTACCTCTATCTCCTCTTCTAATTCTGGAAGCTTTGTAAAGAACTCTGCTTTAGCATAACTTTCAATAATATCTTTAGCAATAGCACTTCCGTTATTATAAGCCTCCTCTAAACGATCTGTATCTGCTTCGTATAAAAATACTTGTGTTTTTAATACTTTTGCTGCTTTATTAGCTATTTCTTCATCAGTACCTAAAGCTAAATCTAACAATACTCTAACGGAAGGCCCACCTTTCATATGAGATAATTGCTCGAAAGCAAAATCCATTGAAATTTCCGGAACCATAGATTCACCTAAAATAATCTCTTTTAAAAACTTAGCTTTTACAACTGCGGCACTTGTGGTACCCGGTAAAACATTATAAATAAAGAAGTTTAAAGATTGTTCTCTATACTCGTTATTTGTGTCTTTAATTTGCTCTATAATTGCGCTTAATAAATCTGCACCATCAATTGGTTGTGGATGAAGTCCTTTCGTTTTTCGTTCTTCAATCTGTTTTAGGTAATCTTTATAAATACTCATGAAAGAAATCTTTTATTACTGTAAGTCTTTTGTTAAAAATTTTAAAGAATTAAGTTTTAAACTCTTTAAAATTTATTCTCGCAAACTTACATTTTTTATATTAATTTTAAAAGATAAATAACCGATTGCAATAATTAATAAATAAATAAAGGCAATTTTCTAAATAGCTGAATATTATTCAATAAAAAAGAAGATAATCTATTTTTTATTAAGGATATCGTAATTAATTAAAAAAAGCAGGCTAATAAGCCGAATTCTGTTCCTTATAAATAAGGCTCTTATCATTTATCTAGTTCTAAAATTACTCTTAGAATCTATCTGTCTACCCTTTAGAATCGAGCGAGTAGCTCTCAAGCTCTAATATACATGACATTGCACCGCATAGAGTTTACCTGGTTTCACTACAGCCGAAC
>JAHDHO010000035.1 GCA_020631275.1 Polaribacter sp.
CCAAAATTTTATTAGTAATGCTATTAAATTCTGTGATAAAGAAGTTGGTTTGATTGAGATTGAATATCAAGATAAAAATACTTTTCACCAGTTTTCTATTAAAGATAATGGTATTGGTATTGAGAAGAAATATCATGAGAAAATTTTTCAAGTATTTCATTCATTAAACAAAAGAAAAGATTCTACAGGAATAGGTTTATCAATTGTAAAGAAAATAATCGATTTACATGAAGGTGACATTTGGTTAGAGAGTGAACCAAATGTGGGTACAACTTTTTTCTTCACACTAAAAAAGAACTAAAATGAAAACGGTACAATTAAAAAAAAGAAAAAATTCTGATTGGAAATACTTATCAGAAAAGATTATTTTAAAAGAACCATTAGTACTTGTTTTCGGTAATCGTTTTTTATTAGAAGATGATAATATTTACGAAGAAATTAAAGGTATTTTTAATGACGGACATATTGTTTTCGGCTCTTCTTGTGGTGATATTTCTTCTGATTCTATAGATGAGGATAGTGTAACAATTACAGCAATTGAGTTTGAAAAAAGCTCTTTTGTTATAAAAACTTCAAATACATCACAAAATAGAGTTGGTAAACAATATGATAGTTTTACCGCTGGAAAAGAACTTATTAGTAAATTTAATACAAACGGTTTAAAACATGTATTTGTGGTTTCTGAAGGTAGTTTTACTAACGGAAGTCAATTTGCAACTGGTATGAACGCCGCTACAGACGATAATCTTTTAATTACAGGTGCTTTGTGTGGTGATGACGCAAGATTTCAAAAAACAATAGCTTCTTACAACGAAAATCCTAAAGTAGGTGAATTTGTAGCCATTGGTTTATACGGAGAATCTTTAGAAGTAACTTTTTCTATTAATGGTGGTTGGACACCTTTTGGACCAGAAAGAACTGTAACAAAATCTAAAGGAAATATATTATATGAGTTAGATAACTTGCCAGCATTAGATTTGTATAAAAAATATTTAGGTGAAAAATCTAAAGAATTACCAAGTGCGGCATTGTTATATCCTTTAAATGTAAAATCAGAAAAGGAGAAAAATTCTATTGTTAGAACAATTTTAAATATTAATGAAGAAGACAATTCGATGATTTTAGCTGGCGATATTTTTGAAAATTCAAAAGTACAGCTAATGATGACAAATGTTGATAATATTGTGAACGCAGCAGAAAAAGCTGCCATAAATGCATCAGAATTTAGAAAAAACAAAGCAGAGTTAGCTATATTGGTAAGCTGTATTGGTAGAAAGTTAGTTTTAGACCAAAGAGTAGAAGAGGAAGTAGAAGAAGTTATAGAAGTTGTGGGAAATGGTACAACTGTTACAGGTTTATATTCTTACGGAGAAATTGCTCCCTTTGTAGGTGAGAATAGTTGCCAGTTACATAATCAAACAATGACGGTAACTTTAATAAGCGAATAATGAATTCTCTTTTAAAAAGACAAATAAGAAAATATCTACCTAAAGAATTTCAATCTAATGAAAGTTTGGATTTATTTTTAGACGCTATAAATAAATCATACAATACATCAGAAGAACAATTTGGTATGTTACAAAGAGCAACAACTATAAGTTCTGAAGAGTTGTTTGATGTTAATAGTAGATTAAAAGAAGAAACAAATTCTCAAAAAAAGGTAATTGAAAAATTAGAAGGTGTAATAGATCAATTACAATCGTATAATTTATTAGGTGATAGGCCAGAAGAAAATACAGACTCTTTAACGCTTGTAGATTTTATTGATAATCAAACAAAAGAAATTATTAAGATAAATAATCAAAGAGAAGCTCTTTTAAAAGATTTAGAATTACAAAATCAAGAGCTAAACGATTATGCACAAATGGTTTCACACGATTTAAAATCTCCATTACAAAGTATAGAAACTCTTGCAACTTGGCTGCAAGAAGATTATAAAACAGCTTTAGAACCTTACGGAATTGAAAATTTACAACTAATTAGAAATAATGTCCTTAAAATGGATAACTTAGTTAGTGGTATTTTAGAATATTCTACTATTAGAAGAATTGAAGAAGAATTTTACCTTGTAAATCTAAATGATATTGTAGATAAATTAAAAAACAATTTTTCATCAACAGAAAATATTAAAATTTCTATTAAAAACACTTTGCCTACTATTAATGGTGATAAGTTTAGATTAGAAAAATTATTTTATCATTTGTTAGATAATGCTATAAAATACAATAATAAGAAAGTAAAAATAATAGAAATAGGTTTTAAGGAAGATGAAAACCACTGGAATTTCTTTATAAAAGATAACGGAATAGGAATAAAAGAACGTTATTTTGAAAAGGTTTTTGAAACTTTTCAAAAATTAGACAATGAAAATAATTCTACAGGATTAGGATTACCAATTGTTAAAAAAATTATTGATATTTACAACGGGAAAATATGGATAGAATCCATAGACAATAAAGAAACTACATTTTATTTTACAATAAAAAAATAAATATGGAAAAACCAAATTTAGATTATATAAATCAATTAGCTAGAGGAGATGAATCTATAAAAAAAGAACTAATAGATGTAATTAAGTCTGAGTTTCCTGATGAGCTAAAAGACTACCATGATAGTTTAAAAATTGGAGAATTTAAAAAAATAGAAGAAAACGTACATCGTATTAAACATAAAATTAGTATTTTGGGACTTGAGAAAAGTTACGAAACTGCTAATAAATTCGAACACAATCTTCGAGAATTAAACAATAATGGTCAAGAAGACTTCGAAAAAATACTTAAAGCAATTTCAGAATATATAGAAACTCTGTAAGTTTTATGAATTGTATTATTATTGATGATGAAAAAATGGCTAGAACCATTTTAAAAACTTTATGTAATGAAGTTAAAGAAATAAATGTTCTAGATGATTTTCCGAGTGCTATACATGCTATTAAATATTTAAATGAAAATTCTGTTGATTTAATTTTCTTAGATATTCATATGCCAGATTTTAATGGTTTAGATTTCATTAAAAGTATTAAAAATCCACCTAAAATAATACTTACAACTTCAGATCCTCAGTTTGCTATAGAGGCTTTTGAATATGATTTTATTGTCGATTATTTGCTAAAACCTCTAGAGTTAGAACGATTTAAAAAATCGATAGATAAAGCAAGAAAAAAGGCTTTAACAACTTCAGTAATCACTTCAAATAATCAACCAGAATCTTCTAACAAAGATGCTGTAAATGATTTTTATGTAAACATTGATAGAAGATTGATAAAAATAGACTTACCTAGTGTTTATTTAATTGAGGCTAAAGGAGATTATATTAAAATTAAAACAGAAAATAAAGATTATACTGTACATTCTACCTTAAAAAAGATAGAAGAGAAGCTACCCGATTCTTTATTTCTTAAAATTCATAGATCTTATATTATTAATATTAAAAAAATTATTGATATAGAAGATAACAGTGTTCTAATTAAGAAAGATGTGGTTCCTGTTAGTAGATCTAAAAGACCAGAATTAATGAAAAGGTTAGATTTACTATAATCTTTTAACTAAATTAACCTCACATTTCGTCTATAGTTAAGATGTAAATATCGAATAATTTCTGTCGAAATTCTTCTTATATTTATTTTTATGATGTAAAATTCTATGTCATGAAAAAAATAGCGCTAATTTTAATTTCTACAGCAATAACATCTTTTAGTGCACAAAATAATAAGAGTTTAGTAAATATTACATCTAAAGAAGTACAATTACTTTCAAAAACAATTTCGTTGGTAGATTTTTTACCAAAAACAGGTGCTCTTAAAACAGAAACCGTAAAAGTTTCTAATCTTAAAGATACATTAATAATCAAAAATGCAAGTGAAATATTTGCAGCAGAATACTATCAAAATAACAAGAAAGTTTCTGCAGTTTTAGCAACCAAAACAGAAGGAAGTATATACGATCATTCGAAAGTTATTATTGATAGATTAAATAATACAACTTTAGAAGATATTAGATTTATAGAAATTAGAAATCATAAAATTATAAGTTCAAAAATAAAGAGAGCTAACGGTGAACTTAAATATAGTTTGAGTTTTTCAATAAAAGAAAATACTCTTGAAAACGAATTATTTAGTTTTTGGAGTATAGACCAATACCCTAAAGGTAATTATCAAAATTTTCAAATATGGGGAAATTCTTATTTACAAGTAATATCAATTGCCAATTTTATAATAGATAAACACGCTATGTTAAAAGGGTTGAAATGTGTAAAAAAAGAAAATACATTACCTAAAGTATTTGTTAAATCTGGCTCTTATGAAAACGGATTATTAAAATTGAATATTATAAATAAGACCAAAGAATCATCTGTAATATTTGATGGTAATCTTGCTGCAACAGAAGTTTCTAAGCATAAAAACATGTCTTTCAAATTTGCTTTATCTGGTAATTATAATGAAGTAATATATATAGAAACAGGTGCTATATTTGATATTGGTTTTTCTTTAAAAACTAATAATTCTATACAAAAAGATGTTTTATACTTAGCTGACGGACCTTGGGGTTTGGATTATTTAAATGAATATGCAACTATTAATAGCTTCAAAATTAATGCTGTAGAAAAAGGAAATTCTGATGAAGCTTATGAAGTTGAAAGAAATACATCAGCCATCGGAGAAGTTAAAGGAAATGTAAATCTATTTAGGCATCTTTTACCCGGAAATAAAACTCTAGACGCAAAAAATTATAATATTTTAAATTTCAAATCAAAAAATAATAAACCTATAGAACTTGTAATAATGCAGGCAGATGAAAGGTCTTGGGAAAACAGGTTACGTTATACAATACCAGCAACATCAGAATTAAGAACTTTTAATATACCATTTTATAAATTTAAAGACGCTTATGGTAATTCTGCTGAAATATCGAATATTAAAACAATTGTATTTTCTGTAATAGGAGATTACACAAACTTTGTGCCTTTTAATTTAGAAGTTAATAACTTGTCTTTTACTTCAGAAACAGTTTTAAATACAAAAAATTATATTTCTAATTTAGATATTAAATTATATAATTACCCAAATCCGTTTTCTAGTAGTACAACCATAAAATTAGCTTCTAGATCTTCTTTTATAAATTTACAAGTGTATGATTCTTTAGGTAGAGTAGTAGATGCTAAAAAAATAGATACAGATTATACACATTTAAAAGCAATATATAGAGCGCCAAATTTAAGAAATGGTGTTTATAAATATTTATTAAAGGATGAAAAAGGTAAAACCTTTTCTGGTAATTTTTTAATAAATTGAAATTAAAAGCACATCGTGGGGAAATAGTAAAGGTAAAAGTTAATTCTTTTGCCTTTACTTTTTATAAATCGGTTTTTTTAGAAAAATCCATTTAAATCTTAAGCCAAATTCTGTATAAGTAAATCCTGTTGAACCTGCTGTTGCTACTGCAGAAGCAATATTACTTTGTAAACCATAGATATTTATCAAAGCACGGTCAGAAAACTTGTATCCTAATTTCGTGTCGATTCTATAGGTACTTAAACTATCATCATCTTCAATATATTGCAAACCAGTTGCTGCTGTTAAACCATAAAACCATTCTTTCTTCTTAGCTGCAGTTTCATCTTTTATCAAGTTTATAAATAATTCTACAGCATTAAATTTACTTGGACTAAAATAGTTGCCTCTTTTTTCTTTGAAAGAAATATTTTGGTAATTAACACCAGCTTTTACAGAAGGTTTTGAAAAAATATTATAATATAAAGAGGTAAATAACAAATTTCTTGAATTTTCGTCGCTTTGCCAAGTGTAATAATATTGAGTGAACCAACCTAAGTTAAAATTGGTGTTTAAACTATAATTTACAATAATATTATTCTGTACAATTTGATCATTTAATAAAGCTGCATTAAAATTCTGAATGTCTCTTTTATAACCTACCTCTATATTTTGTAGTTTAAAAGGTTTTATATTTAAAGAAATATCAGTTAATAATTGCGTGTAACTTTCTTGTTCTGATTCTGATTTTGTAGCACCAAAATTAGCTTTTAAAGTTAAGTTATTTAAAATTTGATAAGATGCTCCAAATAATAAATTATTAGTAGTTGCTTCTATAGCTGTTATTTTATTTTTTGTTGTTCTGTAATTATAGTTTGCTAATAACTTAAATTTAGTAGAAAAAGGGATTTCAGTTTTAAAATCAAATGCATTCGCATTATTATTTCCATTATCGTAAGAGTAGGAATATTTAGTTTCTAAATGTGGTGTAAAACTCAAATCTAATTGCTTTATAAAGTTTTTAGCATCTTTTTGATCGTCATAAAAACTTAGCGTATTTTCTGCACTTTTATATGCTTTTTTATAGTAGCCAGAAGCTTTCAAGGCATTAGCCTTACCTAGATTTCCATCAAAAGAAGCGCTATCTTTTTGTAAAATTGAATTATAATCGGCTATACTTTTCTTAAAATCACTTTTGTAAATATTTAATGTTGCTCTAAGTGATAAAATCCAATTCTCTGGAGTAGGATTGTTTTCTAATAATTTTTGAATTTCATTTTCTGCAGCAGCATATTTTTTATTCCAAATTAATGCCTGAATATATCTTTCTATAGTTTGATTTTTTAATGTTTTTGATGTATAATCTTTGATACTTTTTAACGATTTCTGACTAATTTTTAACGCAGTTTTATCATCTTCTGCTAAATGATATGATAATGCAATACCATTTAAAGAAGTTAATTCATCTGCCGGATTTTCTCCAATAATTTTATAAGTTTCTTTAGCTTTATCAGTTTGGTTAGAAATCAAATATAAGTTCGCAAGATTTAACAAAGTTTCTTTGTCATTTTTAAAAGTAATTAGGTTTTCTTTTAATAAAGCTTCTGCTTTTCTATATTCTTGTGTTTTTACTTTAGAACTAGATAAACCTAATCTCATATATTTTTTTGAAACCATCGCATTATTATTACCAGGAGAAACAGTTAAAGCTTTATCAACATTAATTAATGCGTTCTCATATTCTTTTAAGTTAGATAATGTGTTTGCATAGCCCAATAAAGCAGCAAAACTCTTATCGTTTTCTTGTAATAATTTTTGATAATACACCTTTGCATCGTTGTAATTTTTGCTCCATAATAAAGATTCTGCATAATTTAATTTAACTTCAAAATCTGTAGGATAATCTTTTAATAAATCAGTAAAAATACTAACTGCTTTAGCTGAATCTCCATTTAAACCAACAGCGCGTCCATAACACAATCTTGCTGTTTTATTTGTTGGGTAATCTTTTAAAACTTCTTTAAAAAACACTTCTGCTTCTTTATATTTCCCGGTTTCTAAATAGGTGAAACCTTCTTTCATATTTTGGCCAAAGCTACCAAAGCTAAAAAATAGTAGACAAAAAAGCGTAGTAAAAATGTATTTCATATTAATCTTATTTCATTTGTAATTTAAAGAATAAGAATATTCTTTTTAACGGTATAAAGTTGTAATTCAACGATTAAATCTACTCAATTTAATAGAACTAAAGGATATTTACATCATTATTAACATAAAAATAAAGATTATGACATTAGAAATTTCAAAAAAAGACAATAAATTTTATTTAAACGGAAAAATTAATTCTGAAACTGTTCCTTTTTTGATTTCGTATTTTAATGCTGTAACTTCTAGCGAAGTTGTTATTAATATTAATGATATCAAAGAAATTGATAAAGTAGGTTTAACAACAACTTATAACTTTATAGATAAGTCTCATATAAACAATATGTTATTTTCGGTTGAAGGTTATGGTTGTAAAGAAATTTATGACTATTTTCAGGAAATGAAAATCGCTTAAAAGAAAACCAAACTATGCAAGCATTAATTCGATTTGTAAAAAAAGGTATCAAACCAGAACAGATATTTATGTTAAGTGTTTTACTGGTAAACGGTGGCAATTACTTATACAATTTGGTGTTAGGAAGGGTTTTAGGACCAGAAAAATTTGCAGATGCAGCAATCTTAATTACCTTTCTTCTTGTATTGTCTTTTGTTGCCATGACCTTTCAATTAGTAACAGCAAAGTTTTCGGTATTATTTAAAGATTCAGTTTTTAGTGGTTTTATCTCTAAAATTTATAAAAATGCACTATTTACAGGTGTTTTTCTAGCAATTTTAATAGTTGTATTTTCTATACAATTACAAGGTTTTTTTAGAACTACATCTTCTACAATGTTTGTTATTTTTGGTATCGGCGTTCCGTTTTATTTTTTGATGAGTGTAAATAGAGGTGTTTTTCAAGGAAAACAAGAATTAAAATCTTTGTCTATTACATATCAATCTGAAATGATAAGTAGACTGTTATTAACATTTACGTTATTGTATTTGTTAGATATTGATTCTTCTCTAATAATTGCTATTGGTATATTTTTCTCTTTCATTTTCGGACTTTTACCTTTTAGAACAAGTAATTTTTCTTTATCTAAAAAGTTTGTTTTAGATACTGCCAATAAAAAATTAGTTAAAAACTTTTTTATCATAACTGCATTTTATGAGCTTACGCAGATTATTATAAATAATAGTGACATATTATTAGTAAAACATTATTTTGAGTCTTATGAAGCTGGTTTATACGCTTCTTTGGCTTTAATTGGTAGAGTAGTATACTTTATTGCGTGGATGTTTGTAATGTTGCTTTTACCAACTGTTGTACAATTAAAGAAAGAAGGTAAAGATACTTTGCCAATTCTTTTAAAATACGTTGTATACATTGCTGTAATCGCTTCAACAATTGTTGTAAGTTGCTTTTTCTTTCCCGAAGAAATTATAAAAATATTATTTGGTAGCGAATATCTTTCAATTTCGAATCTATTATGGAAATATGCATCTGCCACAGGTATTTTTGCAATTTCTAACATCTTTGCATATTATTATTTATCTTTAGACAAGTATGTTCCGGTAGTGTTGTCTGGTATTTTCGGAATGTTACAAATTGTTTTAGTTATACTTTTTCATGAATCTTTAGAGCAAGTTGTGCATGTTCAAATCATAGCAATGGTCTTATTACTATTTGTTCAATTAAGCTTTTTCTTTTTTAAAGATTCGGTTAAGTCTAACAAAAACAAAGAAATAACATAATAATAATAATAATAATAATAATAATATCTAAGTTAATTTTACAATTATCTACAGATAACTGTATTTCAACGTAGTTATTAAAAAATTACAAGAAAAAGAAAGAAATTTGTACTATTAAAAAGAAAGAATATGAAATTAGCAATTGTAACCGCTTATCCGCCAAGTAAAGTAACTTTAAACGAGTATGCATATCATTTAGTTAAAAGTTTTAGACTTAAAGAAGAAATTACAGAATTAATTCTTTTAACAGATGTTACTCATGATGAAAAGGATTTAGATTTTGATGAAGAAGGTTGTAAAATAACAGTAAAAGAATGTTGGAAATTTAATAGTTATACTAATGTCATAAATGTAACAAAAGCAATTAACCAAACAAAACCAGATGCTATTTTATATAATTTACAATTTATGAAGTTTGGTGATAAAAAAGTTGCAGCTGCGCTTGGGTTAACTTTACCTTGGGTTTGTAAAATAAAAAAAATACCAACTATTGTTCTACTTCATAACATTCTAGAGCAAGTAGATTTAGAAAGTGCAGGATTCACTTCAAATAAAATTGCGCAAAAAGTTTATAATTTTATTGGAACTTCTTTAACAAAATTAATCTTAAAAGCAGATTTAGTAGCTGTAACTATGGATAAATATGTAGTTACTCTTAAAAATAAATACAAGAAAGATTCTGTTAAAATGATTCCTCATGGAACTTTTGAAATTCCAGAAAACCCTTCACAAGAATTACCCGAAGGACCAATGAAAATAATGACTTTTGGTAAGTTTGGAACTTATAAAAAAGTAGAATCTATGATTGAGGCAGTAGAAATTGTAAGAAGTCAAACAGGTTTAGATTTAGAAATTGTTATTGCAGGAACAGACAACCCTAACGTACCAGGTTACTTAGATAGCGTAAAAAAGAAATATCAAAATGTGCCACAACTTACTTTTACAGGCTATGTAGAAGAAGTAGAAGTAGCTCCTTTATTTTTAGAAAGTGCAGTAGTTGTTTTTCCGTATACATCTACAACGGGTAGCTCTGGTGTTTTACACCAAGCCGGAAGTTACGGTAGAGCAGTGGTAATGCCTAATTTAGGTGATTTAGCAACCCTAATTATAGATGAAGGATACAGAGGCGAGTTTTTTGAACCAGATAGTGTACCAAGTTTAGTAAAAGCTATCAAAGCAATTGTTACTAACGATGAGCATAGAAAAGAATTAGGTGAAACAAATTATAAAGCAGCAACCGCTTTTCCGATGGAAAGAATTACGGATATTTATTTAGAAGAATTTAAAAAAATTATTGATGCAAAAAAATAGTTTTAATTAGCAATATGTTTGTACGAAAGTTTCTTTTCGCCTAAACTATTTATAAAACCAAATTTTTTCTGCGGATTCGTTCGCCAAGGTAATCTACCTAAAACCTCTTTAGGTACATTGTCAAAATCATATAAAGTCCATGACATAAAAGAAATATTATTCTTTGTCAGGACTTTTTGCATTTCTGCGTAATAATTTGCCTGTTTTTCTTCAGAACCAGCAAAAGGTCTCCAAATTCCACTATAAGAAGATAATCCAAATTCTTGCAAGACGATAGGTTTGTTTGGTATTTTATGCTTTAAATCGATAAAATCACTTTCAAATTTCTCCTTATCTTCATAATAATGAAATGAAATAATATCTAATTTATCCTTTAATATTGTAGCACTTTCTGTGTTAGACCAACCAACTGTTACAGGATGAACTTTATCGATATCTTTAATTAAATCTATCATAAAATTTAACCAACCAATTACATTATCTTTTCCTCTAGAATCAAAATCTAAATTTGGTTCATTTTTTATATCCCAAGCTAATAGCGCTTCATGATCTTTTATTGCTGATACAATTTTTTCTGCATGCCTATGATTTAAAGTCCAATCTAAAACGTCATAATTACCGTAAAAATCAAACAAAGTAACAACTGCTTTTAAATTATTTTTTTTAGCAGTATCTAATACCTCTTTTAATTTTAGAATTTTATTATAATCTACATTTGCTTTCCCAAAATCTTCATACTGAACAAATATCCTTATCGTATTTAAACCAGCATTATTAATTATCTTAAAATCATTATCAATAATAGAAATATCATAATCTTCACCAAACATATCCCAAGGTGTTGCTTGAGGATAATAGTTGATTCCTTTTATATTATTGTAAGCTAATGTTGCTTTTAATGTTTGTGGTTTATATGGTTTAGAATTTTCCTTAACCATATGTCTAATTCGCCAAAAACCGTCTTCTAATAATAAAATATATCTATAAGTATTAACTTCTGTAGTTTCTAAAATTAACAGATTGTCTTTAAAAACTTTTTTATATTCTAATGCATCTGTATCTGTTAAAACTAATAACTGCCCATCTTCACTAAAAAATTCGATATCTAAATTGTGCTTTAATGTTGTAGACTCTACTGTAATATTATTTTTCTTATTGTAATCTAAAATACTATATATATTTGTTCTTGCACTTTCTGTAAAATAATCTTCTATACCAACTCTTGTATTTGTTTTGTATGCAATATGTTTTACGTACCAAGCATCTAAATAGTCGTTTTCTACAGATTTTACTTTTTGATCACTTATTTTTCTACCTTCGTTTCCATCATCCTTCCAAGTAACTTTTGGTAAATATTGATCTATTTTTTTTACCTCTGTATGTAACATTTTACTTCTATCGGCACCAGTATTTAAGAAGCTATATAAAGAACTTACTAGAAATAATAGTACACCAATTATAATTACGTATGTAAGCATTAAAACGCCTCTAATAATTTTTCTATTAGTTTTTACCATACTTTTAAGCTGTTAAATTCTTTTTCTATACCAGCAGTTTTTATCATAAAATCATAAACTCCATCCTCAAAAATATTGGGGTTTAAATTAAATTCTACAAAACCAGCTTTAGATTCTTTAAATATAGTTTCTATCAATTTTTTATCTTTATAAATAAACAGTTTTACAATTAAACCGTCTGGTATAATTTGCCCCATAAAACTCTCTAAAGGACCTATTTTTATAGTTCTATTGTTATCATTAAAGTCTACAGTATAATCATCTATTACTTTCTTAAATTTAAGATTTAAAACGTTGCTTTCAGAAATTCCGATAGCATATGCTTTCACGCTCCAATTTTCTTCAAAATCTGGATGAATAATTTTTGCATGCGCAACACCATTTATAGTGGTACCTGTAGTTTTTAAAATGTTTCCTTTTTTATTTGTAATGTAAAATTCTATAAAACTACCATCTATAATTACATTATTAAGACGATCTTTTATAACTGATGTATAAAATGTTGTTATTTGATTTCCGTCAGCATAATCATGATTCCTTTTTACATAAATTTTAAAATTTGTAGCAATTGCAGGCATAATATTTACATCAAATTCCTTTGAATTTAAACCGTAAGATTCCGATGAAATAATCATTCTACCACTTTTTAAAGGAGAATAAATATTTTTGTACCCTATTAATTTATCTGTAAAAACAGGAGTACTTCTTTCTGATTTTAAGAACTGACTTTTTACATCAACTTTACTATTATCTTTTATAGGATTGTCTAAACTATCTGTTGGTATTACAACTAACATTGTGTAATCTATTGCGCCTGCGTCTATACTTGGCGGGCCTAAATACGTTTCTATGGTTTTGGGCTGTTGCAAAGGATTTACAAATAAACTACCAGAAATATTTGTTTTTAAACCAGTAGTTTTCCATGTTAAAAGACCTCTTTTTTTTGATAAAAATTTAGGAATTTTAAAAGTTACTTTATCTTCATTTATCTCTGGATAAATTATTGAAGAACCATAACTATTAGAGCAATAAATATTAAAACGAACATCTGATTTTACAATAAACTCTAACCGAATATCTTCAGAAACACTAAATTCTTTCTGTGTTGTTAACAAAGAAATATTGCCAACGAAATTAGTTTCTTGTGCTTGTGTGCAAAGAATTAAAAAATAAATAATTAGTAATGTTATCTGTTGTTTTTTCTGCATTATTTAGGATTACCGATATACATATTTAATTCTATTCTAACATAACTAAACAAAGAATGTTCTACTTTTTGTAGTTTTTCAAATGTATGATTTTCAATTCTTTTAGGTATTATTTTAAAAGCAATATCTTCATTTGGTAAACCGTTTACAAAACAAAAACTCATATTATCACTTATCGTTTTTATTGTTGGATTTTCGGGTATTTGATAATTAAATGGCAATTTTCTTTCTTGTCTTATTCCTTCTTTTAAAAATAAATTATCAACCCAAATCATTTCTTTATCTTCATTATAAAATGTAATTATTAACTGCGGAATTGTAATTTCTTGAATTCCGCTATTAAATAAGGTTCCGCTAATATTATTTCTAGTTATTTCTACATCACTCAATACAATATCTTTAAACAAATCAGAATTTGAAGTGTTTCCAGCCGCTTGTAAATTAAATTTTGTTGGTTGTTCACTTAATTCAATTGGTGTAAATTCATCAGGATTAAATGTTTTAGGAATAGAATCTTTAGTTTTAGACCACGCAATACCTTCAAAATTTATTCTGAAAGCACTTATTTCTTTTGGCATTAATTTATGCTTTAAAATATGTTTAGCGTTATAGGTTGCAAGCTCTTTATTATCGTCGTTATATAAAGTTCCTTTTAAAACTACATCTGCAGGCACATTATCTATATTTTGTACCTCGCCAATTATAGAATATCGTTTATTAAACTTAATTAATTTTGCAGAAACAATTTCTAAAACAGGTTGTTTTAAAACATCTTCATGATGTGTTTGTTCTGTAGTAATTCTTCTTCGCCCTTGATTAAAATAACCCGTTACATTTTTTGAATACAATTGATCTGGAGGTAAATCTATCGACTTTTTAGTTGCTTTTATATACCATTTTCCTTTTCTCTTGACAGCTGTTCTGTATTCTAATTTTGATAATTTTTCTAATGGAGTAATCCATTTGGTTTCAACTTTTAATGTGGCTAAACTGTCAGTCTCTTTTATAACATCAGCAGTAATTGCATCTAATTTTGCATACGAACTTAACAAACCATCTGTTACAGAAATTTCTAGAAGATATTGTGCTCTAGACATATCTCCCTTAGGATCTATATACCCATAACTTTTATTTAATTCTTTAAAGTCAATTGCATCATAATATGCTTTTACAACATTTTCTGGAGATCTTTGTGTATCATTTTTAATGTAAAACATGTAACATGCATATGAAATAACAATAATTAAAATTATAGCCCAAATATGCAACGATTTTAAAACCAAACTAGAGAATTTGGCATAATTATTCTGAAATTTAAAATAAGCTGGTTTTGGTTTTATCCTTGTTTTTAAACTATTTACAAATAAAGATTGTACATTAAACATAAATGCAATGAGCACAGTTAAAAAAGGTATTGTACCCCAAATAATTTTTACCCAAGCGGGTACATCTTCTTTAGGCAAAATTGATGAAACTGGCGGTACATTTAACTTTTCCCAAACCATAATTCCGTTTTCTAACTGAGATAAACGTTGCCATCCGCAGAAAAATAAAACCGGATCATAAAATTTATCATTAGAAAAAATATACTTTAAATTGTATTTTTCTGGGGTTGTTAAAAATTGTTGCAAAGAACCAATACCGGCAACACCTTTAAATTTCGAATTTTCTAAACGTTCTATTGGTCTTGTTGTTAGCTCTGGTAAACGTCTTGCAGAATGATAGTTTCCGTCTACACTCATTGCATTTGTTTGCGCTGCTAACCAAGCCATTTGATCGCCAAACCCTAAAGTTAAATAACGCCAATGATCATGAGAATCTTGGCTCAAAAAATTTACAATAGGCAGCATTTTAATTTTCTGTGGTTGAGAAGGCCTAAAATATCCTAAACTCATTGTAAAAATTACAATAGCAACATACATAGATGCTAAAATACCACCAATTAAACGATGGTAAACAGCGCCAAACTTTCGCTGTATTAATTCTTTTAAATCGCCTTCTACAAAGCGATATATAAACTCTCCAAAAATAGGAATTGACATTATAGAACCCCAAAGTGTAAACCTATCTAATGTTAAAATATTAAAGGCTGTCTCGCCTAAAATCATTTTAGGTATAGGAGTAGTACCACCAGTTCCTAGTATAACTAACATTGTAAAAGACAAACCAAAAAACAAATACCTTTTACTATAATATCTGTAAAAAATGTAAGGTAAAATAAATAGTAATAATCCCCACGGAATTGTAAAAAACACCAAACCAGAAGAAGTAACATCTATAAAACTATCTCTAGAACCATGCGGAATAGGCACTTGAGTAATTGGATTTTTCTTAGAGTTTAACCAATAAGGAAAAATACAGAAAACAATTAAAAATAATGCGGATAAACCAAAAGCCATATTTTTTTTTAACTGCTTAAAAAAGGTTTTAATAAACAAGGAAAACTTAACCTCTTTGTAAGAATCTACTTCCTCTCGGGCTACATCCATAATTACAGTTCCAATTAAAGGAAAAATAAAAAACAACATTCCGAAAATTGGAGTAACGTGATGTGAGGTTACTGTTACAGAAATTAAAGAAAGTGATGTAAAAAAGAATTTATATTTACCAGTTTTTAACCACAAATAAATTTCTGGTAACGCGTGCATTAATATAGAAACCCCAACTATACTTGGTAATTGGCCAAAAATATGCAATGTCTCTACAAATGATGATGAGAATACAGCTAAAATAGAAGCATACCCTGCAACAGTTCTATTAGATGTTATTAATAAAGAATACCTATAAGAACCAGTTACAAATAAAATAATTGCAATTATTGCTACAGTAAATAAACCAAACTTTAAGCCACCAATTAAAGATAAAGCACCAATGGTTTGATGTACTAATGGCGGATAACTTTGCACTGTAAAACCAGTATACCATTTATAATTCCATGGTTCGAACCAACCATTTGCATAATGGTCAGCAAAAAACAAGTGAATTAAAGCATCATAAGTGGTCTCTAGAGTAAAGAAAATAGAAGAGCCATGAAAAACAATGGCAAGTAATATTGCGGTAATTAAATATTTATTCGATTTCTCTTTCATTAACTATTTATAATCTATAACAATGTAAATATAAAAATTTTTAAGGTTAGTTTTTTTTTATTTAACTTTACTAACAAACCATTCATCTAAAGTAATTTACCTTTAGTGTCAAATTAAAAAAAATAAAAGATATCAAAAGTACATTTGTGTAACCGATTTAAAAAAACTTAACTATGAAAATACTTGCTATTGATGATCAGAAATTAGTTCTAATTCCTTTAGAAAATAGATTAAAAGAAATAGGATATGAAGTAATTACAGAAACTGATGGTCATAAAGGAATTGAGATATTTAATTCTTTTCAACCAGACTTGGTTATTGTAGATATTAACATGCCAACAATTTCTGGTTTAGAAATAGTAAAACATATTAGAAATTCTAATAAACCTAAAACAGCAATCATGATTCTTTCTGGTAATACAGATGATGAAATGATTACAGAAGGTTTTGAGCTTGGTGTTAATGATTATATGAAAAAGCCGCTAAGTTTAACAGAAGTTTGTTTAAGAGCTAAGAATTTAATAGGAGTACCAGAAAACAACAATCCTAAGAAAACGTTTAAAAATACAATTATTCAAGAAAGATGCGTTGGAGTTGTAATTCCTTGCTATAATGAAGAAAAAAGACTTTTTAGTACCGAATTTACAGATTATATTAAAAAGCATTCTGGGTATCATTTATGTTTTGTAAATGATGGTAGTACAGACAAAACTTTAGAAGTTTTAAATGAACTTAGAAAAGGTAGAGAAGACTTTATAACCGTTTATGACTGTGAAAAAAACGGAGGTAAAGCAGAGGCTGTAAGACAAGGTATGTTATATATGGCCAAACAAGAAGATTTAGATTATATTGGTTTTTTAGATGCTGATTTATCAACAGATTTATCTGATTTTGATGATTTAGTGAAAACTATAGAAAACTCGAATTACAAAATAGTTAGCGGATCTAGAATTAGTAGAATGGGGGCAAACATTACGAAAGAATCTGCAAGAAAAATTATTAGTTTAACTATTAACTACATAATTAGAAATATTCTAAAAATGGATTTTAAAGACACACAATGTGGTGCCAAAATATTTCATAAAGATGTTATAGACATTTCTTTTGGCGAAAAGTTTGTGACCCAATGGATTTTTGATGTAGAAATTTTTAGAAGAATAACATTACACTTTGGTTTAGATAAAGCAAAAGAAATTCTTTGTGAACAACCTTTAAAAAGATGGATTCATGCTGATGGGTCTAAACTTTCTATGAAAGATTCTGTTAAAATAGTTGGGCAATTAGCGCAAATAAAATGGCATTATAGGAAATAAATAGTACAAATTAAGTAGAGAAAGAGTAGGGACTTTCTCATAAAAAATTAAATTTTAATTAATTATGAGAAATGGTTTAGTTATCGTTTTTGATGAAAAATCAAAAATTGATAAAGAGGTTTTACAAAAACCTTGTTTTAATAAAAAAATAAAAATTTGCCTTGTTAAGAATGGAAATGTGCAAAATATATTAGATTTGCTTTATAATTTTAAAGAACAATCTGATTGTGATATTTCTATATTAGATTTAAAAAAGCAAAAAAAAGAAATACTTGCTATAAAAGCTGGTGCTAGGTATTTATCCAATGATGAAGAGTTAGGTTTAATTTTATATTCTAAAAATATTTCTTTTTTAAAACAAAAAATCTTTAAAAAGATTTCAAAATTAAAGATTAAAGATTTTCTAAAAAATGAAACAGACAAAAGGGTTTTGTTTAGAAAAATTTATGATTTACAACAAGTTGTAAACTGTTAATAACAGTAAATATTTGATATTAAAAATGAGAAAAATTTTCAAATTAAAAGGTAAAATTCAAAACTATGATTGGGGAGGTAAAAGTTATATTGCTAATTTAGTTTCAGAAGATATCAAAGAAAATAATACTTATGCAGAATACTGGATGGGAGCTCATGTAAAGGCTCCATCAGAAGTTATAAGAGAGAAAGAAAATATCTTATTAGATAAATTTATTGAAAAAAATTTAATTGATACTTTAGGTGCTGATGTAACCTCTAAATTCGGAAAATTACCATTTCTTTTTAAAGTATTAGATGTAAACAATATGCTTTCAATTCAGGTTCATCCTTCAGTAGAAGCCGCTATTAAAGGTTTTAATTTAGAAGAAAGTAAAGGAATTCCATTAACTGCCAAAAATAGAAATTACAAAGACAAAAACCATAAACCAGAAATAATGGTTGCTCTAAGTGATTTTTGGTTATTACACGGTTTTCTAGAAAGAAAAAAACTTATAAAAAATTTAGAACAAACTAAAGAACTAAAATTCTTAAAAGAAATATTCTTAGATAAAGGTTACGCTGGTTTATACAAAGAAGTAATGAATTACTCTCAAAAAGAGGTAAATAATATTTTGCAACCTTTAGTAGATAGAATTCTACCAAAATATGCAAATAATGAATTAGAAAAAGCTTCTCCTGCTTATTGGGCAGCAAAATCTATTGATGGTAAAACTAATAAAGATATAGATAAAGGTATTTTTTCTATCTACTTTTTTAATATTTTAAATGTTTCTAAAGGTGAAGCAGTTTTTCAAGATGCAGGTGTGCCACACGCATATTTAGAAGGAAAGAATATTGAGCTAATGGCGAATTCAGATAATGTATTAAGAGCAGGTTTAACATCTAAACATATCGATGTTAATGAACTTATTAAGAATACAAAATTTGAAGAAACCATTCCAGAAATACTAAAAGGAAATATAAATTTAGAAAACGGCGAAACAGTATTTAAAACAAAGGCTATAGATTTCGAATTAAGTAAAATTTCTTTAAACGATACTATTACTTATAATAAAACTTCAACTTCAATAGAAATTTTAATTGCTTTAGAAGGAAGTGCTACAATAAAAGATAATTCTTTTAGCTTAGCATTAAATAAAGGAGAGTGCGTTTTAATAAATGCAAACACAAATTATAAAATTGAAACAAATAGTAATATTGAGATTTATAAAGCAAGTGTTCCAGAGGTTAACTAAACTATTTTAATAAACTCAATAATTTATCGGTTCCAGAACTGGCCACATCTTCAATAATTTCTAAATTTTTAAAGTTTTTGTTTGATAAAGTTGGTCTAGGATCTATAAAATAGATTGGTGTATCTAATCTTACAAAATCTATCAAACTAGCAGCTGGATAAACTTGCATAGAAGTGCCGATAATTACTAAAATATCTGCTTTTTCTACAATTTTAATAGCAGTTTCTAACAATGGTACCATTTCTCCGAACCAAACAATATGAGGTCTTAATTGACTTTTTTTAGAACATAAATCACCAAGATTTAAATCTTTTTTCCATTTAATAACATCATTTTCGTTTAACGAACTTCTTACTTTTAACAATTCGCCATGAAGATGTAAAACATCAGAGCTACCAGCTCTTTCATGTAAATCATCTACGTTTTGTGTTACAATATTTACATTAAAATATTGTTCTAATTTCACTAAATTAAGGTGTGCTTTGTTGGGTGAAACTTCTAATAATTGTCTTCTTCTTTTATTATAGAAATCTAAAACTAATTCAGGGTTTTCGTTAAATCCTTTCGGTGAAGCAACCTCCATTATGTTATGACCTTCCCATAAACCATTAGCATCTCTAAATGTTTTAATACCACTTTCTGCAGAAATACCGGCACCTGTTAATACAACCAAATTTTTCAATAGTATAGAATTTTATAATTTTTAACAATAGTTAATGAAACCTAAAAATAATAATTTTAAGTTTGTAATTATGATTGACGATAAATTATTACAATATTTCGAAACTTTTTTAACTGAAAAAAGAAAGTTATTATTTAAAAAAGTTTTGGAAGAAAGAACTCGCCATTTTACCGTTGTTTTAGAAGATATTTATCAGCCTCATAATGCCAGTGCAGTTGTGAGAACTTGTGATATTTTTGGAATTCAAGATATTCATACTATAGAAAATAAATATAACAATAGTGTTTCTAGGCATGTTGCTAAAGGTTCTCAAAAATGGTTAAATCAGTATAGATATAGAAACGATGGAGATAACACAAAAACTTGTCTAAACAACTTAAAAGAAGAAGGATATCAAATTATTGCTACAACTCCACACAACGATTCTTGTTTATTGCATGATTTTGACATTACAAAAAAATCTGCATTTGTTTTTGGAGTAGAGGCAG
>JAHDHO010000224.1 GCA_020631275.1 Polaribacter sp.
CTATTTCCCTTCCCTTTTCGAAGTTCTTTTTGTTCTTCGTAAGATAACTGAATAATTTCTTGGCAATCTGTAGAACAGGTGTTTTCCATCTTTTCTGAGCATTCATCACATTGTATAAACAATAAATGACATGCTTCGTTTGCACAATTTGTATGCTCGTCACAAGCTTTACCACATTGGTGACAATTAGAAATTACATCGTCTGTAATACGTTCTGCTCTTCTATGATCGAATACAAAGTTTTTACCAATAAATTTATTTTCGATTCCTTCTTCTTTTACCTGACGGGTGTATTCGATAATACCACCTTCTAGTTGAAATACGTTTTTAAAACCTTTGTGTTTGTAATACGCAGATGCTTTTTCGCAACGAATTCCACCAGTACAATACATCAATAAGTTTTTATCTTCTTTATTGTCTTTTAAATCTTCTTCTATAATATCTAAAGAATCTCTAAAAGTATCTACATCTGGCGTTACAGCACCATCAAAATGACCAATTTCACTTTCGTAATGGTTACGCATGTCTACACAAACCGTATCTGGATTTGCCAACATTTCATTAAACTCCTTCGCGTTTAAGTGTACTCCTTTGTTAGTTACATCAAAAGTTTCGTCATTTAAACCATCGGCAACAATTTTGTTTCTAACTTTTACTTTTAACTTTAAAAACGATTTATTGTCTTGCTCAATGGCAATATTTAAACGGATGTCTTTTAGGAAAGATATGCTATCTAATTGGTCTTTTAAAGCGTATAAATTTTCAGACGGTACAGAAAGTTGCGCATTAATACCTTCGTAAGAAACATATATTCTACCCAGAACATCTAATGCGTTCCATTCTAAGAATAATTTGTCTCTAAATAATTGTGGATTCTCTATCTTAAAGTATTGATAGAATGATATTGTAAGACGGTCTTTACCAGCCTCATCTATTAATGCAGCGCGTTCTTTTGCGCTTAACTTATTGTACAGTTGCATGCTATACTTTTTAGGTTAAACTATATTTTTTGCAAAGTTAGTTTTTTAAACAGTCATTTCAAAGTATAGAGTTCACTAAAGAAAAAACCAAATGTTAGCAAATAGTTTAGCCCTGATAGAGCGGTATGTTTGAGCTCTTTTTTGCTTTTTCTGCAAAAAAAGCGAGTAGCGAAAGCAGGAAATAGCTTCTAAATAAACTTACAAATATAATTTTATATCAATTTGTTTAATTTTAAACAACAGGAATTATATTGGTAAATATTTCTTAAAAGAATGGCTGGTTACTAATTTGTTAGCATCTTTGTAGTATCATAAAAATTATTAAATAGAAATACCGATGAAAATAGCTGTAGTTGGAGCAACTGGAATGGTTGGAACTGTAATGTTACAAGTTTTAGAAGAACGTAATTTACCAATAACTGAGTTAATACCTGTAGCATCTGAAAGATCTGCTGGCAAAAAATTATCTTATAAAGGAAAAGAATATACCATTGTAACCTTAGCAGATGCTGTGAGTTTAAAACCAGATGTGGCTTTATTTTCTGCTGGTGGAGATACTTCTTTAGAATGGGCGCCAAAATTTGCAGAAGTTGGTACAACGGTAATTGACAATTCTTCTGCATGGAGAATGGATCCGACAAAAAAATTAGTAGTTCCAGAAATTAATGGTGATGTTTTAACTGCGGATGACAAAATTATTGCAAACCCAAACTGTTCTACAATACAATTGGTAATGGCTTTGGCGCCTTTACACACTAAATACACTATGAAACGTGTGGTAATTTCTACGTATCAATCGGTTTCTGGTACTGGTGTAAAAGCAGTGCAACAACTAGATAATGAAGAGGCTGGTGTAGACGGAGAAATGGCGTATCCGCATAAAATTGGTAGAAATGCTTTACCACATTGCGATATTTTCTTAGACAACGGTTACACTAAAGAAGAAATGAAATTGGTTAAAGAGCCAAAGAAAATTTTACGTGATGATTCTTTTTCTGTAACTGCAACTGCAGTTCGTATTCCTACTGCTGGTGGGCATTCTGAAGCTGTAAACGTTCAGTTTGAAAATGATTTCGATTTAACAGAAGTTAGAACAATTTTAAGCGAAACTCCTGGTGTTATTGTAGAAGATGATTTGGCTAACAACGTATATCCGATGCCAATTAATGCACATAATAAAGATGAAGTTTTTGTTGGTAGAATAAGAAGAGACGAATCTCAAGAAAATACCTTAAATTTGTGGATTGTTGCAGATAACCTTAGAAAAGGTGCTGCTACCAACACAGTTCAAATTGCCGAATATTTAATTGC
>JAHDHO010000036.1 GCA_020631275.1 Polaribacter sp.
TGGCAGATATGGCAGAAAAAGAGGGCGTTTTTCAGAAAAATGAAAGTAAGGTTATTAGAAACTTACTTGGTTTTAAAGAAATTAAAGTAAACGATGTGATGACACCAAGATCTGTAATAGAAACTGCAGATGAAACTCAAACAATAAGTTCTTTTTACAACGATCATAAAGAATTAAGATTCTCTAGAATTCCTGTTTTTTCTGAAAATCCAGATGCAATAACAGGTTACTTTTTAAAAGATAATTTACTAGAAGCAATAATTAATGGTAAAGGAGAAGAAACTTTAGCTACCATTAAAAGAGATATTGTTGTTACAGAAAGAGAATTATCTATACCAGATTTGTTTGATAAACTAATCAAAGAAAAAGAACACATTGCACTTGTGGTAGATGAATATGGTTCTGTAAGCGGTCTTGTTTCTCAAGAAGATGTAATAGAAACTTTGCTTGGTTTAGAAATTATGGACGAAAGTGATTCTGTTGCAGATTTACAAGCATTAGCAAGAAAATCTTGGGAAAATAGAGCAAAAAGAATGGGTATTATAAAAGATGGTGATTCAAAAGAATAAACCTTAAAATTTAAAAATAAAAAAATCCTACTATAATAATTACAGTAGGATTTTTTTTTATTCTTCCTCTTTATATTCGTAATATAAAAAGTCGTTATAAGGAAAACGCTGTATGTGTATTTTCTTTACTTCTTCGTACGTTTTGTCTTTAAAATCTTCTAAGTTTTCTTTATTTAAAGCAGAAATAAATATCGATTCAACTTCTTTATCGTTCATCCACGTTTTTTTCCAATCTTGTAAAGTATAATGTTCTTTTCCTTTTTCTGTTTCTAAATCGTCTGCATCAATTGTTTCGTGCTCGTAAGCATCAATCTTATTAAAAACCATTAACGTAGGCTTATCGGCGCATTTAATATCGTCTAAAATTGTATTTACAGAGGCAATATGATCTTCAAAATTCGGATGAGAAATATCTACAACATGTAATAACAAATCTGCTTCTCTAACCTCATCTAAAGTAGATTTAAAAGATTCTACCAATTGTGTTGGTAATTTTCTAATAAACCCAACAGTATCTGTCATTAAAAAAGGAATGTTTTTAATAACAACTTTTCTAACAGTTGTATCTAAAGTTGCAAACAGCTTATTTTCTGCAAACACATCACTTTTACTAATCACATTCATCAATGTAGATTTACCAACGTTGGTATAACCAACTAAAGCAACTCTAACCATCTTACCACGATTCTTTCTTTGAATCGCCATTTGTTTGTCTATTGTTTTTAAACGTTTTTTTAAAACTGATATTTTATCACGAATAATACGTCTATCGGTTTCTATTTCTGTTTCACCAGGTCCACGCATTCCAATACCACCTTTTTGTTTGTCAAGGTGAGTCCATAGTCTTGTTAGACGAGGTAACAAATATTCGCTTTGCGCAAGCTCTACTTGTGTTTTAGCAGAACTAGTTTGTGCTCTTTGGGCGAAAATATCTAATATTAAATTGGTTCTGTCCAAAATTTTACAATCAAGAATCTTTTCAATATTTCTTAATTGTGCAGGCGATAATTCATCATCAAAAATAGCTGTACCAATTGTATTGGCTTGTATATAATCTTTTACCTCTTCTAACTTACCCGCTCCTAAGAAGGTTTTAGGATTTGGTCTTTCCATTTTCTGAACAAAGCGTTTAACCACAACACCGCCGGCAGTTTGTGTTAAAAACTCTAATTCATCTAGGTATTCATCAGACTGCGTTTCGTTTTGCTGTTGTGTAATAACACCAATTAAAACTGCTTTTTCTGAAATTGCTTCTTTTGCGTCTATCATATAATGCAAAAATACAAACAATTCTTGTCTTTTAGAATAAAAAAAACCTTCGCAAAAACGAAGGTTTTATATTACTAATTCAAATTCAAAAACAGAAAGTTTACAACGTTTTCTGCACGATAAAAGTAGTTTATATATAAGAGAACGATGTATTCTCTATATTAAGAAACCCTTTAATTTTTGTTAACTTAGTTTTGTTTTAAAAACTTTACAGGTACTCTATATGTTTTTAAAATTTGTAAATTTTCTACAGATGCTATTTGGTAATTTAATTTGTTCTTAATAAATAAAGCTACATTCGGTTTGTTAGAATCTACAGACACAACAATAATTTCTCCTTTTTTATTTATTATAAAATCGACAGTAGTTTTTAAATTTGTGTCTAAACTACCTTTATAATTCCCTAATAATTCTATTATCTTTTTTCTTAACTTTAAATCGATTTCTTTAACGCTATCATCGTTATTAGAAAACGTAGATACACTTGTCATTACTGCTACTAAAAATACAATTGCGAATTTTTTCATGATTAATTTTTTAAAAGTTCTTTTTTTGTGTTGCTAACTTGCACTGTAAAATTAGTTCAAGTGCTCTAAAAAAATCAAAATAAAATGTTATAATAACAACTTTTTTAAGTTAGATATCAGTTAATTACAAAGAAATTAACACTCTAGATATATTGTTTATATTTTATTAAAAAGTTTAAAATTTAAAGCGAGTTATCACAAAAAAAAGCAGTTTAATATCAATATCATAATACAAATAACTTTTAGATTTTAATTCTATAAAATCACTAGTTAATTTAATGTAAAGTCTGTAGATTATTTTGTTACTTTTACCCTTAAAATATTTATATGTTTCCTTCAATTAAGTCATCTAAGCAAAGTAAAAGAATTACTACAATTGGTTTTTACAATGTAGAAAATCTGTTTGACACAGAAGACAATCCTAAAACTTTTGATGATGATTATACAAGCGAAGGCAAAAGAAAATGGACATACAAACGATATAAAATAAAAATAAAAAAATTAGGTTCTGTAATATCTCAATTGGGTTTAAACAGATCTAAATATCCGCCTGCAATTGTTGGTTTGGTAGAAGTAGAAAACGCTAAGGTTGTTAGAGATTTGATAAATTCTTCTAATTTAAAGAAACATCATTATGGTTTTGCCCATTATGATTCTCCTGATGAAAGAGGTATTGATGTTGCTTTGTTATACAATAAAAGAGTTTTCGAATTTTTAAAATCAGAAACATACCCAGTTTTTCTAGAAGATGATGAAGGCGAAAGAGATTATACAAGAGATATTTTAAAAGTTAGCGGTAATTTACATGGTGAACTTGTACATATTATTGTAAACCATTGGTCTTCTAGAAGAGAAGGTGCAGCAGAAACAGAACACAAAAGAGTTACCGCAGCAATTACTGCGAGAAGTATTATAAAAGACATTAAAGACAAACATTACGATGCTAAAATTATTGTAATGGGAGATTTTAATGATGACCCAACAAGTAAAAGTGTAAAAACCTTGGTTTCTGATGATTTTATAAATCCGATGGAAACAATGTTAGACAGAGAAAAATTAGGTTCTTTAACTTATGATGGTAAATGGAATTTATTTGATCAAATTATATTTTCTAAAAACTTTACAGAAAAGAAAGAAGGGAAACTTTACTTTAAACACGCCGAAGTATTTAATAAAGAATGGTTAAAAATTTTTAAAGGAAAATTAAAAGGCAGTCCGTTTAGAACTTATATTGGTCCTTGGTATCAAGGCGGATTTTCAGATCATTTTCCGGTGTATGCTTTTCTTAAGAAAAAAGACGAGTAACTACTCTTTACCTACATTTTTAAAGGCACTTCTTAGTTTTTCATCATTAATAATATACTTTTTATATTTTCCATCTTTATATCTAAAATAAATAAATATTGGCATAAATATAAAAGACAAGTACAAAACGCCTAACCCCATTACAACTTGGGCTTTTTCGTGTTCTGTATTAATTAAATATGCTCCTAATGCCATCCAAACTAAAAAGATAACAAACATTATTTTTAACGCTAATTTCATGTTGCAAAATTACAAAAGTTCTATCTTTAATTTCTAATTTTATTAAAAATGAAATCGATTTTAGTATTTTTACTTGGTTTATTACTTATTTCTTGCACTTCAAACAAAAATAAATTTACAATGAATAACAAAATTGTGATTGCTCACAGAGGCGCTTCTGGATACTTACCAGAACATACCCTAGAGGCTAAAGCAATGGCTTTTGCAATGAAACCCGATTTTATAGAGCAAGATTTAGTGCTAAGTAAAGATGATGTTCCTATTGTTATTCATGATATTTATTTGGATGATGTTACAGATGTTGCTACAAAGTTTCCAAACAGAAAAAGAAAAGACAACAGGTTTTATGTAATAGATTTTACTTTTGATGAATTGCAAACTCTTAATGTTTACGAGCGTTTTAATCCAAGAACTGGCAAGCAAGTTTACAAAGACCGATTTCCTACAAAAACTGGCAATTTCAAACTACATTCTTTACAACAAGAAATAGAATTGATACAAGGTTTAAATACTTCTACTAAAAATAACATAGGGATTTACCCAGAAATTAAAGCACCTGAGTTTCATAAAAATGAAGGTAAAAAATTAACAGAAATCGTTTTAAAAGTTCTAACAGATTATGGCTACACAACCAAAAAAGACAATTGTATTTTACAATGTTTTGATGCTAAAGAATTAGAAAGAATTAGAAAAGATTTGAATTCTGATTTATTTTTAGTGCAATTAATGGAATTTAAAGAAGAGACTAACAATTTAAAACACTTTGCAACTTATGCAGACGGAATTGGACCATGGTACAAGCAAATTTTAGATAAAAAAGTTAATGACAAATGGCAGTTTACTTCTTTGGTTACAGACGCACATCAATTGGGGTTAAAGGTGCATCCTTATACATTTAGGGCAGATGCTTTAAATGAATTTTCTACTTTCGAAGAAATGATGCAAACCTTAATTTATGAAGCTAACATAGATGGCGCTTTTACAGATTTTCCAGACAAAATGCTAAATTTTATACACTCGAATAATTAATATGGATAAACTTACTTATAAAATTAGTCATGCCACAAATAATTTACAGATTTATAATACAGAGAACGAGTGCCTATTTTTTTCTAGTTGGTTTTTAGAATTTGGTAAAACAACAGCAGAAATTTACAACACAAAAAAAGAAATTCTTTATAAAATTACCAAGAAGTTTAAATTCTGGAAATGGCGTATTTCTTATGAAATTGAAACTAAAGAAGGCAAAAAATTAATTTTAATTTCTGATAACAAGCAAAATTCAATTTTTAAACTTCAATTAAATGAAGATATTTTTGAAGTTAAAATTCATTATTTTGATAAAAAATCTATTTTTAAAAATGGAAATAAAATTACAGAAATCGATGATTCTTTTTCTACTTCTAAAGAAAAAAACATCAGTAATGTATTACTTTGTGATAAAGAAGATTTAGAATTTGTATTTGTTTTATTTTCTTGTTTAAAAACTGGTGAAACACATCAAAAACCGATAATGAAATCGCAAAAAGAATGGATTTCTATAAAAGATGAATGGTCTTCTTAGTAATACAAAAAATTAGCAAACATTTTAGCCCTGATTGAAGCGGCATCCTTTTTATTTTTAATTTTTGAAGTATGAATAAATTATAAATAAAAAGATATAGCGGAAAGCAGGAAATAGCTTCAAAAAAATTAATTAGTTACTTCTATTAGCTTATTTCTGTATGCTGTTAGCAGTTTAGATTTCGAGATAAAACCAACGTATTTTTCGTTTTTTACAACAGGTAAGTTCCATGCATTACTCTCTTTAAATTTTTGCATTACTTTTTCTGCGGAATCGTTGTAAAAAATAATTTCTGGAGCAGATTTCATAAAATCTGAAACAAATGTAGTTTCATATTGTGTTTGATCGAACATCATTGGTCTTATATCATCTAATAACACAATTCCTAGAAAACGTTTTTCTTGGTCTAAAACCGGAAAAATATTTCGTTTCGATTTGGCTACAGCATTTTTTAACATTTCGCCAAAAGTGTTTTCTGGTGTTATTGGTTTAAAATTCTTTTCTATAAGCTTGTCTATTTGCATCATCATTAACACATTTTTATCTTTATTATGTGTTATTAACTCGCCTCTTTTTGCTAATTCTACAGTATAAATAGAGTTTGAAATAAAATATTTTGTGATGGCAAAAGAAATTGCTGCCACCAACATTAAAGGCACAAAAAGCTCGTAACCACCAGTAATTTCAGCAATTAAGAAAATTGCGGTTAGCGGCGCATGTAAAACGCCGGCCATTAACCCCGTAATACCAATTAAAGTAAAATTAGATTCTGAAACCGAAAAACCTAAGTGATTGATAATTTTTGCAATAGCATTACCTAATGCAGAACCCATAAATATTGTTGGAATAAAAATACCTCCAACTCCGCCAGCTGCAAAAGTAGTTGTCATGGCAATGGCTTTAAAAATCGCGATTATTAACAGCATAAAAACAACCATATATACGTTGTTTAAATCTATGTTGTAAGGAATATCTTTTAAGGCTTTTGCAGTGTTACCGTTTAATAAACTATTTATTAAGCCATAACCTTCACCGTATAAAGGCGGAATTAAATACAACATAATTCCGATAGCGAAACCCCCAATAATTAGTTTTTTAAACGGACTAGAAAAACGCTCGAAAAAACGTGTAATTGCAAAATACATTTTAGAAAAATATACAGAGGCTATTCCGGTTAGAAGTGCTAAAACAATATAAAAAGGAATGTCTTTTACTTGAAAGACATCTACCAACTTAAAACCAAATAAAACGTCTGTACCTGCAAAAAAATAAGATGTAATTATTGCCGAAACTGATGCCAATAATAACGGAACCAAAGATGCAAAAGCTAAATCTAAACTAAAAATTTCTACCGCAAAAATAATAGCTGCTACTGGCGCTTTAAACATAGAAGACATTGCACCAGCAGTTGCACAACCAATTAATAGCATTCTTGTTTTTGCATTCATATGAAATAACTGCGCAACATTAGAACCCAAAGCTGCACCTGTACTTACGGCAGGCCCTTGTAAACCTGCAGAACCACCAAAACCAACGGTTAAAGGAGCCGTTACTAAAGAGGCATACATTTTATACCTTTCTATAATTCCGTTTTTCTTAGAAATGGAATGTAATGTTGTAGAAATACCATGACCAATTTCCTTATTAATTACAAACTTTTTAATAGAATACACTAAAAACAAGCCAATTATTGGAAAGATAAAATACAAAGAATAATGATAATCTTTAATAAGGTTACCTTGTAACAAATCTTCTATTATAAAAGTAAAATACTTTAAAATAAAAGTACCTAAACCTGCCAAAAAACCAACAAAAACACTTAAAACATATATAAATTGTCTCTCAGAAATATGCTTATATCTCCAAATTAAAACCTTTTTAAGTATTTTGTATTTTGTAGGCATTTATTGTTTAGCTGATAAAATATCTGTTCCTAAATAGCCATTGTCTTTATTATAATACCAAGCTCTATTTTTGGGCATTTTTATAGTATTTATAGTTTCTAAACCCAAAAGCAAAATATATTCTCCGTCGTTTTTAGATTCATCTTTAAAAAACTGATACACTTCCATAGCATATGTTTTAGGATCAAAATAAAAATACCAAGTATCTTTACCCACTTCTTTATTGTAAGTAGCTTTTAACACTAAATATTCTTTTCCTTTAAAAGTTTTCTTAGCTACTTTTTGATTAATGATTGTGCCTGCATCTTTCAATTTCATTGGTAAACCATACAAATAAGTATAATAGTTTTTCATGAATTTAGCACGTTCACAATTTAAACTATATTTCTTTTTTAGTACTTCGGATGGATTTGTATTACCATTAATAGCAAAACTACAATCTGTTTTATGCACTGCATATTCTGTAATAATTGTATCTCTTGCTGCTTTTAAAAAAAAATATTGTTCTGGTAAATTAATTCTGATTCTACTTTTTCTAGGACTTCGTTTAGGCGTTTCCATCAATACAAAAAATTCTCCAGAAAAGGTCGACCAATTATCATTAGGATCGTGATAATTTATTGCTTTCTCTAACAATTCATCTCCGGTAATCTCTTGTGAAAAAAGTGTTATAGATACTAAAAGTAAAAATAATGTGGTAATTTTTTTCATAACTTAAAAGTATTAAAAAATCCCGCAAAAGCGGGATTTATAATTCTATTCTCTTTCTTGAATATTTAATTTCAAACTTAATTCTGTTAGTTGCTCATCGTCTATAAAAGCTGGTGCATCTATCATTACATCTCGACCAGAATTATTTTTAGGGAACGCAATAAAGTCTCTAATAGTTTCTTGTCCTCCTAAAATAGCAACCAATCTATCCAAACCAAAAGCCAAACCTCCGTGAGGTGGTGCTCCGTATTCAAAAGCATCCATTAAGAAACCAAATTGTGCTTTGGCATCTTCTTCAGAAAAACCTAAGTGCTTTAACATGGTTGCTTGCATTTGCTTGTCGTGTATTCTAATAGAACCTCCACCAATTTCATTTCCGTTTAAAACCAAATCATAAGCATTTGCTTTTACCTCTCCTGGTTTAGAATCTAACAATTCTAATTGCCCTGGTTTTGGCGATGTAAATGGATGATGCATTGCGTGGTAATGCCCCGTTTCTTCATCTAATTCTAATAACGGAAAGTCAATTACCCATAGCGGCGCAAATACTTTTGGATCTCTTAAACCTAAACGCTCTGCTAATTCCATACGTAAAGCAGACATTTGAGCTCTTACTTTATTAGTATCACCAGATAAAACACAAACTAAATCACCAGGTTTTGCTCCTGTAATTTCTGCCCATTTTGCTAAATCTTCTTGATCATAGAATTTATCTACAGAAGATTTGAATGTTCCGTCTTCGTTTACACGTGCATAAATCATTCCTAAAGCACCAACTTGCGGACGCTTTACCCACTTAATAATATTGTCTATCTCTTTTCTTGTATATGCATTTCCGCCAGGAACTGCAATACCAATAACTAATTCTGCGCTATTAAAAACACCAAAATCTTTATGTTGTGTAACTTCGTTTAACTCTCCAAACTCCATTCCGAATCTGATATCTGGTTTGTCGTTTCCATACAAGCGCATTGCATCATCATACAACATTCTTGGGAATTTTTCTACCTCAACATTATTTACTTCTTTAAGTAAATGCCTAGTTAATCCTTCAAAAATATTTAAAATATCTTCTTGCTCTACAAACGCCATTTCACAGTCAATCTGTGTAAACTCTGGTTGTCTGTCTGCACGTAAATCTTCGTCTCTAAAACATTTTACAATCTGAAAATATTTATCCATTCCGCCAACCATTAACAGTTGTTTAAAGGTTTGTGGCGATTGTGGCAACGCATAAAACTGCCCTTCATTCATACGAGAAGGCACAACAAAATCTCTTGCTCCTTCTGGCGTAGATTTTATTAAATATGGTGTTTCTACTTCTATAAATTCTTGATCAGACAAGTATTTACGAACCTCCATTGCCACTTTATGACGAAAAATTAAACTGTCTTTTACAGGATTTCTTCGAATGTCTAAATATCTATATTTCATTCGGATGTCTTCTCCTCCATCCGTTTTATCTTCAATAGTAAAAGGCGGCAATTTTGCTTCATTTAAAATTTCTAGTTTAGAAACTAAAACTTCTATCTCGCCTGTAGGTATGTTTGTATTTTTAGACTCGCGTTCTATTACAGTTCCGGTAATTTGTATTACAAATTCTCTACCCAAAGATTTTGCCTTATCCATCATCTCTTTTGGCGTACGCTCTTCATCAAAAATAAGTTGTGTAATTCCGTATCTATCACGCAAATCTACCCAAACCATAAAACCTTTATCACGCGATTTTTGTACCCAACCAGCCAAGGTTACCTCTGTATTTATATGCGATGCTCTTAACTCGCCACAAGAATTACTTCTATACATTATATCTAAAAATTTAAGACGCAAAATTAAACAATTTCCTATAAATATTCGTTTTTTGGGCGTTCATTTCTTATCAGAAATGGCCCGCTTTTCGCACTCGCTTTTTTCGTACCTCAAAAGAGCTCAAACAATTGCTACAATCGGTAACGCAGAATCCGTCTTATTCTTTGTAAATTTGCTTTATGAGCGTAATTAATATTCAAGAAAAATTTAAATTGTTTCAAGACTTATGGTCTCCAAAAAAAGTTGGGCAATTAAACGGACAACAAATATTATTGGCAAAACTAAAAGGCGAATTTGTGTTTCATAAACACGACAATGAAGACGAACTTTTTATGGTTGTTAAAGGAACTTTAGATATCGAATTTCGTGACAAAACAATAACCTTAAACGAAGGTGAATTTTATATTGTACCTAAAGGAATAGAACACAAACCTATTGCAAAAGAAGAAGTACATATTGTTTTGTTTGAACCTTTAAGTATAAAACATACAGGAGACGTGGTTGCAGATATTACCGTAGAAACTTACGAAAGCATTTAAGAAATTATGAGTAAATTATATTTAGTACCAACACCAATTGGTAATTTAGAAGACATAACTTTTAGAGCTATAAAAGTTTTAAAAGAAGTAGATTTTATTTTAGCGGAAGACACGCGTACAAGTGGAAAACTATTAAAACATTTTAAAATTTCTACACAAATGTACAGTCATCATATGCATAATGAACATAAATCTGTAAAAGGTGTTGTGCAGAGAATTCAAAATGGAGAAACGTGTGCATTAATTTCTGATGCAGGAACACCAGCAATTTCAGACCCTGGTTTTTTACTAACTAGAGCATGTGTAGAAAACAATATTGATGTTGAATGTTTACCTGGAGCAACTGCATTTGTACCTGCGTTGGTAAACTCTGGATTGCCAAATGATAAATTTGTTTTCGAAGGGTTTTTACCAGTAAAAAAAGGGAGACAAACCCGTTTTCTATTTTTAGCAGAAGAAAAAAGAACCATGATTTTTTACGAATCTCCACACAAATTAGTAAAAACTTTAGGGCATTTTGTAGAATACTTTGGTGCAGAAAGACAAATTTCTGTTTCTAGAGAACTCACAAAAATGTTTGAAGAAACTGTAAGAGGAACCACAACCGAGGTTTTGGCACATTTTACAAAAAAACCTCCAAAAGGTGAAATTGTTATTATTGTTGAAGGTAAATCATCAAAATAAATTAAAAACCCCAATAAATAACTTTTCAATTTATTGGGGTTTTTAATTATTGCTTAAATTTAATTTTAATTCTTTGTAGTAATAATAATTACACCATTAGGAGAATTGTATTTTTTAATAGCTTTTTCTCCTTTTAAAACTTCCATTTTTTGAATATTTTTTGGTACTAAACCATCTAAAGCTTTTTTATTTGATACTTTTCCGTCTATAATAACTAGTGGTTCCTTTTTAGAGTCTTTAATTAATTTCTCTTTTTGAGTTTTATCAGACCAATTTATAGGTTTATACTGTTTTGTATTGATAATAATTACTCCGTTTGGGGCATTATAAGTAGATTTAGCTTGTTCTCCCTTTAAAATATGCATCGATTCTATTTGAGATTGATCTATTAATTCAACAGGAAACTCAAACTTTTTACCATCAACTATAATTAGTGGCTTCTTATCATCATTTACTTTTACATATAGATTTTTCTTTTTTGTTTTTTGGGCTAAAACGGTAAAATTACATGCCATAAATAGCACTAATAAGATTGTTATTTTTTTCATGATACTTCTTTATTTATAGTTTATTATTATTTAGTATATACAATTATCAATTCGTCTTCAAAAATGATGCTCTCATTACTTGTAAACATATTTTTCGCTTCATTCAGTAACAATTCCTTTTCTTCAAGGCTTTGATTATTATTAGAAAAATTAAAAAAAGTTAGTGTAATTAAAACCGCTACAGAAGCTACAGCTCCTAAAATTTTATACCTGTAATTGTGTTTATTTTCTATTTTAGGCTCAAAAGAGTTCCATAATTTCTCATTAAAATTCTCTGGAACAACTTTTTTATTAGCTTTTACAAAATTAGCCCAACTACCTAATTCGTCATCTTTATTATTTACGTTCTCAAATAAATAAGCTTCTTCTTTTAAAGTAGTGCTGCCCAACTTATATTTTTCGATTAGGTCTTTAATATTTTCCTCTTTCATAACGGTATGTTTTTTCTAAGGTTGTACTAATTTGTTTTCTGGCTCTAGAAAGCAAAACTCTTACATGCGGAATTTTAATTTGTAATGCGGCAGCTATTTCATCAAATTCAAAACCGTCTATATCTCGCATAATAAATACTTCTTTCTGTTGCTCTGGTATCGTTTTTAAAATTGTAGTTATATGTTTGTTTAACTCTTCCCATTCTAAATTTAGGTGCTCATTAGTAGATTTTACTAATTTTAAAACATCCGAAGAATCTTCTAATAAAACTTTCTTTTTTCTTAGTAGATCTAAACAATAATTTCGAGCAGTTAAAACTACAAACCCTTTAATATTAGGGTGTTTGCTTAACTGTTTGCGCTTGTGCCATAGTTTTATCATTATTTCTTGTATCGCATCTTCTGCTTTAGAAGTGCTACCCAACATCCTACCTACCATAGGAAACAGCAATTCTGATAAAGAAAAAACAGTATGTTTAAATTCTTGTTTGGTCATTCTATCTATATAACGTTAAAGTATATATATTTATAACAACGATTTGGTATTTATTTGAAATTTCTTAAAATTTGATTTTACTTGTAGTATTTTTGACTTGAGAATCTCACTTCATTCAAAAACAAAAAAATGATCATTCAAGAATTTAAAACAAAATTAAAATCGAATCCTAGTGCTATATTATTTGCAGAAACAATGCAAGTAATAGAAGATAATTATAATTTTACACCAACTGCTTTTAAAAACGGAACCATCGAAAATAAAGCAGGTGAAAATGCTGGCTCTTGTAAATTATTTGCTTTTGCAAAACTTCAAAAATTAACAAAAGAAGAAACTTTATTTTGTTTTGGAGAGCATTATAAAAATGTTTTAGAGGATGCAAACGGTACTTCTCATCAAAATATTAGAAACTTTATGAATACTGGTTTTAATGGTTTAACTTTCGAAAGTGAGGCATTAACTTTAAAGTAAATAAGTTCATAAAATTAGTAATTGCATTAAACTTAGGCTTTTTTCTGTTCTATTTTTGATGAAAATCTAATTTTATAGAATCTAAACATTACGACGTTTTTGTAATAGGAAGCGGAATTGCAGGACAAACATCTGCTAAAATTTGTGCTAAAAACGGACTAAAAGTTGCCATTGCAGACAAACAAGCTTTTGGTGGTACTTGCGCTATTAGAGGTTGCGACCCTAAAAAAGTAATGCTTCAGTTTGCTGATATTTTAAAAAAAACAGCAGATTTAAAAGGTTTAGGTATTGAAAAAGCACCAAAAGTTAGCTGGAAAGATATCCTAAAATTTAAAGATTCTTTTGTAAAAAAAGTTCCTAAAGCAACCGAAGAAAACTTAACGGAATTAGACATCGATTTATACCATCAAACTCCAAAATTTAAAAGTAAAAATGAACTTTTAGTTGAAGGAAAATTAATTTCTGCAGATAAGTTTGTTATTGCAACTGGTTTAACACCAAGAAAACTAAACTTCGAAGGTGCTAATTTCTTGAAAACTTCTAGTGACTTTTTCAATCTAAAAAAACTACCAAAATCTGCAACTTTTATCGGCGCTGGTTATGTTGGTATGGAGTTTTCTTATCTTTTAGCAACACTTGGTTGCAAAGTTACAATTATCGATAGAGGCGAAATGGCGTTGTCTCAATTCGAACCTTTTTTAGTAGAAAAACTTGTAGATAAAATGAAAAAGAGTGGCGTAAATTTTGTGTTTGAGGCAGAAATTGATTCCGTAGAAAAACTTAGAAAAAATTATAGAATTCATTTTAAACAAAAAGATAAGATAAAATCAATTAAATCTACTGTAGTATTTAATACATCTGGTCGTGTGCCAGCAACAAATTTATTAGATTTAGAAAACGCAAATATTAAAAATGATGAAACTGGTGTTTTAGTAAATAATTATTTAAAAAGTAACACTAATAAAAATGTGTATGCTTGTGGAGATGTTTCTAGTAAATCTTTACCATTAACTCCGCTTTCTGGGTTGCAAGGTTATATTGTTGGTAACAATATTTTAAAAAATAATTCGAAAAAATTTAGCAATCCGTTGGTACCTTCTGTTGTGTTTACAAATCCTAATTTAGCAACTGTAGGTTTAACAGAAAAAAAAGCTAAAGAGCAATATAGTGCTGTCAAAGTTTTTAAAGGTGATGCTTCTCACTTTTACAATGCAAAAAAAGAAAACGCAGATTTGTATGCATATAAAATAATAGTAAATGATAAAACTAAAATTATTATTGGCGCTCATATATTATCTGCAGAAGCAAATGAGTGCATTAATATTTTTTCGTTGGCAATTCATCAAAAAATGAAGACAAAAGAATTTAAAAAGCTTATTTTCACATATCCATCTTTTGCAAGCGACTTAAAATCTATGCTAAAAGATTCAGATTAATACGTGTGAAACAACTTTTATCAGAAATAAAAAAATGTAGAATTTGCGAACCTCATCTAGATTTAGGTGCAAACCCTGTTGTTACCGCTCATAAAAATTCTAAAATTGTAATTATTGGTCAAGCTCCTGGTACAAAGGTTCACAAATCTGGAATTCCATGGGATGATGCAAGCGGCAAACAGTTGCGTACATGGTTAAATGTTACAAATAAAGATTTTTATGACGTCGAAAAATTCGCTATAATTCCCATGGGTTTTTGTTATCCCGGAAAAGGAAAATCTGGAGACAAACCACCAAGAAAAGAGTGTGCCCCACAATGGCATCAGCAATTATTCGATTATATGCCAAATTTAGAGTTGATTGTTTTAATAGGCATGTATGCTCAAAACTACTACTTAAAAGAGAAAGCAAAAAGAACACTTACAGAAACCGTAGATAATTATCCAGAATATTTACCTACCTATTTTGTACTTCCTCATCCTTCGCCAAGAAATCGATTTTGGTTAACTAAAAATCCTTGGTTTGAAAAAGATGTAGTTCCTACTTTACAAAAAACAGTTTCTAAAATTATCAAATAAAAAAACTACATTTATAACTTCTAAATTTAGAGTTATGTTTAAAAAAATTGTAGTCTTATTATTATTGATATTTATAATTAGCTGTAAAAAAGAAGAAGTTGTAAAACTTACTACTGATAATTATTCTGATGTAATTAATAATGAATTTACAGGAGATTTAGCCTACGAAACAACTGCTTTTGTAGAAAAATATTGGCGTGTGGTTGGTAATACTGGCTTTAACGAAAGTGTTTATAATATTGCAAAAAACTTAGAAAAAGCAGGTTATATTTTAGAAGAAAATGCTAACGAAGGTGATTTATTAACTTACAGAATAGAAAAACGACCACTTAAAAAACCTACTTGGGAATCTGTAGACGCAAGTGTAATTATAAATAATGAGAAAAGGCCATTATTACTACATTCTACAAATAGAAACATGATTGCGTTAAACTCTTATTGCACACCAAGAAAAGGTATTAAAGCAGATGTTGTATACATTAAAGATATAAAAAATCTTACTAAAACAAACGTAAAAGGTAAAATAGTATTTGCAGAAACGAGTCCGTATAGAATTTTTAAAACTGCAATTATTGAAGGGAAAGCGGCAGGAATTTTAACGTACAATAATCCCGAGTACTTACAACCAGAAAAAAATACAACTTCAATTCAGTTTCGATCAATTCCTTTAGATACCATTCATAAACCTTGGGCAATCGCACTATCATATGAAGCTAAAGAACGCTTAAAAAAATCTTTAGAAAAAGGAAAAGTAACTTTAAATGTAAACGTGCAAACTAAAATTTATCCATCCGAAGAATTAACAATTATAGCAGATGTTAAAGGTACAGAAAAGCCTAAAGAGCGTTTAGTATTTAGTGCGCATATACAAGAACCTGGCGCTAATGACAATGCTACCGGAGTTGGTGTTGCTTTAGAAATGGCTAATTTAACGGCAAAATTTATCAATAAAAATGAATTTCAACCTAAAAGAACCTTAACTTTTTTATGGGGAGATGAAATAGTTTCTACAAGAAGATATGTTCAAGAAGATACTATTAGAGCAAAAAATATAAAATGGGGAATTTCTTTGGACATGGTTGGTGAGAATACCAAAAAAACAGGTGGAGTTTTTCTTATTGAAAAAATGCCAGATCCAAGTGCTATTTGGACACGTGGAAATGATAAACACACAGAATGGGGTGGTTCTAAAATGAATTTGAACCAAATGAAACCTCATTATTTAAACGATTTTTTAATAAATAAATTTAAAGCTCAAGGTAAACTTGCAAATTGGCCAGTAAGTACAAATCCTTTTGAGGGTGGTAGTGATCATGTTCCTTTTTTAAGAGAAAACATACCAAGTGTTTTATTTTGGCACTTTACAGATCAATTTTATCATACAGATAATGATAGAATTGATAAAGTTTCTAAAACTACTCTAAAAAATGTTGGTACCACGGCATTAATTGCAGCTTACACTTTATTAAATGCTGATATTGAAACCGCAAAATCAATAATAAATGAAATTGAAACCGCTGCAAAAAATAGACTTAATGAAGAACTTAAGCAAAGTAAAATAGCCATAAACAACAACCAATCTCTAGAAACGCAAATAGAAATAATTTCTGCTTGGAATAATTGGTACCAAAAATCTATTGAAACTACTACTGATTTAGTAATCAATAAAAATGATATTACTAAAGAAATAGAGCATTCTAAAAAGTTAATAGATTCTATATCTAAAACTATTATACTAAAGCTCACAAAAAATTAAAGCATTAATTTTTGTTTGCTCTTTTCTATTTTTTGATACATCTTATTAAAAAACATTTTTCTAGCAATAGAGCTTTCACCAGAAATATTTGTAGAATATTGCAGTTGTTTATTTAAATGTTTTTCTACTTGAGCACATGTTTCTGCATCTGTAACTTTTAAATAAGTTAAATTAGTGTAGGGCACAAATGTTTTTTTTAAACTATCTGTTTGCATAAAGATAGTATCTGATAAAGAGATAAGATTATTGCAATATAGTTTAAAAGCATTATCGTTTACGTCTCTCTTTTGATTTTTAGCCTGTTGTTCTAATTGCTGTAATGTATTTACCAAACCTTCTAAAATTGCTATAGCTTCATCTTCTTTTAATAAGCCAATCTCAAAAAAATAAGTTATTTGGTTTATTAAATTATCTATTGTAAAATCGTTCCAAATTTCTATTAAAGCTACTTTTTTATAATTATCTACAAAAGAATCGTAAGCATTTAAAATGGTATCTGAAGGGTTAAAATTAACAAAAGAAATTGTTTTAACACTCTCCTTTTTAGGCAACATACTTACTAGCAGATATATTCTAAATTTTTTTAAAATACTATTATTAATGTGATAACATGGTAAATCATTTGCGCAGCTTATAATTTTTCCTTTTTTAGAATTTAATACTGCCTGAATTTCAATATTACATGTATTTAAATAATTGTATAAGAAATCTATAGAAATTTCACCATGTGTTTTCTCTACGCTTATTACCTTATTTTCAGATGAATTTTCTGATGATAAATTTTTAAGAACTAAATTGTAGTGTTTAGATAAAACAAGTGCTTCGTTCAAAGTAAGAGTTGTTTTACCTTTTATTCTTCTGTAAGCTGCATCGTAATTTATATCTAAAACACTAGCAACGTCTTCAATTAAAGAGACATTTTTTGGTAAGTTTTCTCTAATTAACTTAAATAATCTTTCTTCTGCCTTATTCATTCTGTCCTTTCATTCACTTCTATCAAATTTTACAAAATATAATTTACCATTTTGTGAAATTTGCAATAATAACCTTCTTTATTTAACTAAATTTGAAATTAAATTGAAGAGGTTGGGGGACCTTTACATTTTAAAAAACAAGCCTTTTCAGTATTATTTGAAGAGGCTTTCTTTTTGTAAATATAAAAAGTTTCTAAGTAATTTTAAAATTAAACATGTTTACCAACTTCAAAACCATGTTTTCCTAAGTACTTATCACCACTTTCAATTGCATCTTCTTCTAGAGTTGTTCCCATAGAATCATTCCATCTATTTAAATAGCCAAATAAAGAAATTACACCTAACATTTCTACAATTTCTCCTTCGTTCCAGTACTTATATAATTCTTCTTTAATCTTTGCATCTACTGCATTTGGCACCATTGATGCTGCTAAAGAAAAATCTAATGCTGCTCTTTCTGCTTCTGAAAAAGCAGGATGCGTTTTGTACTCCCAAATATTATCTAATTGCTCTTGCTCTGCGCCATAACGCTCTGCTGCTCTAATTGCGTGCGCTTGGCAATATCTGCAACCGGTAGCATTACTAGAAACCCAAGCAATCATTCTTTTTAAAGCAGAAGTAACTCTACCTTCATTTGCCATAACTGCTTTATTTAAATTTATAAATGCTTTAGATATTGCTGGTCTACGTTGCATTGTTAATACTGAATTAGGACAAAAACCTAGGGTCTCATTAAAAAATTCTGCTAATTCTTTTGTTTCTAAATCGTGCTCTGCTTCTAAAGGGGTTACTAATGCCATATTTTTATATCTTTAATTAATTTGTGCTTACATTTGTATTAAAGCACAATTTAATACTTCATTTTTAAAAAAATAGATTTTATGATTAAAAATACAGTTACAACGGTTTGGAAACAGAAATCGCAATTTGAAACTGATAATCCAAGTGGGCATAAATTTACAATGTTTGATAAATCGCAAGATAATGGAGACGTTGTTGGTTTTGCACCAAAAGCTTTAATGCTGTCTTCATTAGCTGGTTGTTCTGGTTTAGATGTAGTTTCTTTACTAACTAAAATGCATGCAGAAGTTGCAGATTTTAAAATTGAGGTTACTGCAGAGTTAACAGATGAGCATCCAAAATTTTACAATAAAGTAAAGGTAGATTACCATTTTTCTGATGCAGAACTACAACCAAAAAAAATACAGAAAGCGGTAAATTTATCAGTAACTAAGTACTGTGGTGTTATGGAAATGTTTCGTCAATTTGCAGATATAGAGATAGAAATTCATTTGCATAATTTATAAAAAGTAGAAAAAATTGCTATGAGATGGACGCTTAAGCAAAATCCAAAAAAAGAAAAAGTTGAAAAATTAGCAAAAGATTTACAAGTAAATAAAACAATTGCTACCATACTTTGTCAAAGAAATATCGAAACTTTTAATCAAGCGAAAAGGTTTTTTCGCCCGAGTTTAGAAGACATTCACGATCCTTTTTTAATGAAGGATATGGATTTAGCAGTTGACCGCATAGAAAAAGCAATTGCAAATAACGAAAATATTTTAATTTACGGAGATTATGATGTTGACGGCACAACAGCAGTGTCTTTAGTTGCTTCTTATTTAAAAACTATTTATTCGAATATTGCAACTTATATTCCGGATAGATACGCAGAAGGTTATGGAGTTTCCTATATGGGAATTGACTTTGCACATGACAATGATTTCTCTTTAATTATAGCACTTGATTGCGGTATAAAAGCCATCGAAAAAGTTGCGTATGCATCAGAAAAAAACATAGATTTTATAATTTGTGATCATCATAAACCTGGTGATAAGATACCCGAAGCTGTTGCAGTTCTAAATGCTAAAAGAGCAGATTGTAATTACCCTTTTGATGAACTATGTGGCTGTGGCGTAGGTTTTAAATTGATACAAGCTTTAGGTTCTAAAAGAAACCAAACCATAGAAGATTTTATACCTTATTTAGATTTGGTTGCTACTGCAATTGCTGCAGATATTGTACCAATGAATGGCGAAAATAGGGTTTTAGCATATCATGGCTTGCAGGTAATTAATGAAAATCCTAGAAACGGAATTAAAGCAATAATTCATCAAACCAAAAAAACAACGCTTACTATTACTGATGTAGTTTTTATAATTGCACCCAGAATTAATGCTGCCGGAAGAATGAAACACGGTAATTATGCTGTTGAATTATTAACAGAAATGGACTTTGACTCGGCA
>JAHDHO010000037.1 GCA_020631275.1 Polaribacter sp.
TTTCATTAGAAATCATTTCAGAATAACCTAAAATAACATTTAAAGGATTTCTGATTTCATGACTCATCATTGCTAAAAATCGAGATTTTTCTTCGTTTGCCTTGTCAGCAATTTTTCGTAATCTTTCTAACTCACTATTTTTTTCTGCCAGTTCTCTTTTCACAAAGAAAATATCATTTCGATTTTGATTTAATTGATCGACGTATTTGTAGACATTTGTTCTGTTGTGAATTAAAACTGTTACAACCTCATTTTTATTAAACAACTCTAAATCGACATTAAATTCTTGATTATCTATATTGATAACCATTCCTTCTAACAGAAATGGAGTATTTTCTCCTAAAGCTTCTAATGTTCCTTCTAAAAAAGGACAGACATTAAAAATACTTTGGTTTAAATGAAATTCTGAAACTGCAAATTTACCAGCATCGATATTTAAAATATCACCAGTAATATTGGTGGTAATTTGTATAAAAACATCTTCTATTTTTGCTGGTATCAAGTGTATTTATTTTAATGAATTTGCTGCTAATTTTAAGAATGCGTTCTCTACATTTTCATTTTCTTTTGCACTTGTAATTAAATCTATATCTAAAGCAAGTTTACTTTTAACTGTTAACAACTCATCTTCTGTAAGCAAATCTTTTTTATTACCTACAATGGTTATTTCTTTTAAACCAGATAATTCTTTTACTTTATTTACGTATTCATCTAATTTTAAATACGTTTCTTCTCTGCTTAAATCGAAAACATACATAGCTGCTTTTGCACCTAAAAAATAAGCTTTGGGTATTTTTTCATCTTCACTTGTACCTGCAACATCCCAAATTAAAAGTTTAATTTCTTGATTTTCGTAGGACACAATTTTAGAACTAACCCTAACACCAATAGTACTTATGTAGTCTTCTGAGAATTGATTTAAAACAAAACGTCGAATTAAAGATGTTTTACCAACACCAAAATTACCAACTAATAAAACTTTTTTAGCAATCATTTTTTGTTAATCTATTAAATGTCTTTCTATTAATACATTCAGTTTAACTTCGTCTGATAAATAATCTCTGTCTCTTAAAATAATTTCTGCCAAATTATTTACATTATCAGCCAAAACTTCTCTAAATTCATTATTAATAACTCCCGAAGTTGCAATTGCTATATAAATGGATTTAAAGTTTTTTATTGTAAGTTGAAAACTATCGAATCTAATATCTTCTAAGTTTTGATCTTCTTTAGAAAAAGCTTCTTCTGCAAATGACTTAATTGCTGTTAACATGCCAGAAACCATATCTTTATCTGCAATATTACCTCTTGTAAAATTTCCAGCAAGTAAACCAGAATCTTTTTCTATAACAAAAACTTCTTCTATTATTGGCTCAAAAACTTCTTGCAACACATCATCTGCATCGCTTTTTTTCCCTTTAAAAAATCTTTTTAAGATTTCTTTCATAGAGAATTTTTCTGTAATAGTTTTGTTAATACTGTCAGACAACTTTGTTATTTCACTAACAATAGCTTTCTTAATTAGTTTACCCATAATTGGGTATAGAGCTTCTACAACTTCATCTTGCGAGTCTCTAATTTGTACTTTTATTGTTTCTGTAATGGTACTTCCAAAATAAGCTGGAAAGTTTTTACGAAGATCTTCAATTTTTTCATCGACTAAAGGGGTTACCTTTTCTGATAAACTTTCTTTTTCTAAAATTCTATTACTTAGATCAGTAAACTTATCTCTATCTTCTTCTAATAAAAGTTCTCTGAGCAACTCAAAACGATTGTCTTTCTTGTTATCTACAGTTTCTTCTTTCATCTATTCTTGCAACATCAATGCAATTTTTTCTAAAGCTTTTCCTAATTTTTTTCTATCTGCTTTTTCATCATCTAAATCTGCCAATTTCTTATCTAAATCTTCATTTAAATCTTGAAATTTATGATCCATTAAACTCTCTAAGTCTGCTAATTTATTCTCTAAATTAGCTACAGATTCTCCTAAGTTTTTTTGTGTTTCGTCTTTTAATGCTTTAATTCTGTTAAAAACATCTTCAAACTCAGAATTGTATTGCTGAATATTTTCACCAAAAATTAAGTCTCTTACTGCTGCAATTCTACTATCTTCTACTTGATTAGCTTTGGTTGCTTTGCTATTCTCTGACTTGTTTTCCATCTATATTATTAATTGCGTTGATTTATTCTGCTTGTTAAACAAAGTAAATTTCTTCACTTTTATTGCCTACATTAACAAATATACGTTAAAATATAATTATTTTAAATCTAACTTGTAATTTTTAAACCATCGTATGCCAAATGAACATTTGGTGGTAAGTTTTTAGAAACTTCTTCATGAAAACCTAATTTGTGGCTTATATGTGTAAAAAAAGTTTTTTTGGGTTTTATTTTTCTTACAAAATCTAAAGCTTCTTCTAAATTAAAGTGAGTAGGATGCGCATCTAAACGTAAAGCATTTACTATTAAAATATCTAAATTTTTAAGTTTATCTAATTCTGACTTTTCGATAGTTTTTACATCCGTTAAATAAGCAATATTCTCTATTTTATAACCTAAAATAGGTAAACTACCATGTAAAACCTGTATTGGTGTTACGGTTAAATCACCTAATTTAAAACTTTCGTTATCAACAATATTTGGTTGCACACTTGGTGCACCAGGATATCTATTTTCTTTAGAAAATATATATTGAAAACGCTGTTCTAAACTTTCTAGTGTTCTTTTATTTAAAAAGATAGGCATCTCTCCTATTTTATAACAAAATGGTCTTAAATCATCTAAACCTGCCGTATGATCTGCGTGTTCGTGGGTAAATAAAACTCCTTCTATCAATTGCACATTCTCTCTAAGCATTTGTTGTCTAAAATCTGGACCACAATCAATTACATAAGATTTTTCATCCGAGGTAATCAACACAGAAGAACGTAAGCGCTTATCTTTAACATCATTAGACAAACAAACAGGATCATTGCTTGCTATCATTGGTATACCTTGCGATGTACCTGTACCTAAAAAAGTTATATTTAACAGTTTTTTATTAGTTTTCATTTTAACAAAAATAAGATAAAAATTTACTGATTACACACTTATTTAGTACATTTGTTGCGATAATTAAAAACGAATTTATGGCAATTTCTTTAAAAGGAGATCAAGAAATAAGTAGTGTACCAACAACTAAAAGCAAAGCGCTTAGAATTAACTTAAACTCTGATATTTACGGTACTTTTGCCGAAATAGGAGCAGGTCAAGAAACAGCGCGTAATTTTTTTAGATCTGGTGCAGCTTCTGGTACAATTGCAAAAGCAATGAGTGCATATGATAAAGATTTTTCTGATGCTATTTATGGTATCGAAGAAGATAAACGTTATGTTACGCAACCTCGTTTAAAGAAAATGTTACGTCACGAAATCGATTTAATGGAAGATCGATTAAGTAGATCTAAACATCCAGATAAATTATTTTTTAGTTATGCAAACACTGTAACAACTATAGATTTTGCAAAGAAATTTAAAGGTCATGGTTGGGTCGGAATCCGTTTTCAATTAGATCCTTTAGAAGGTTATAATGAAATTATCTTGCACTTACGTTTTAAAGAAACAGACGCTCGTTTACAGCAAGAAACTTTAGGTATTTTAGGTGTAAACTTAATTTATGGTGCTTTTTACTTAAATGATAATCCGAAGGAATTGGTAAAATCTTTTTACCATAACTTAAGTAACGATCAATTAGAAATTGATATGATTAATTTCTCTGGACCTCGATTTATGTATGTTGATAATCGCTTAATGAGTTTACAGCTACTTAAAAACGGTATGACAAATGCAGTAATGTTTGGCCCCGACGGAAACAATTTATTACCAGCACAAGTATTATACAAAAAGAATATTTTAGCCTTAAGAGGTAGTTTTAGACCGGTTACTAAGGTAAATATGGATATGTTTGAGAAGTCGAAAAAACTTTTCTTCGAAGAAAATAAAGTTGAAGAAAGTAAAACACAAGTTATTTTCGAAATTACCTTAAGTAATTTAAGTGCAGAGGGTAAAATTAACGAAAGAGACTTTTTAGACAGAGCAGAACTACTTTGTTCATTAGGCCAAAATGTAATGATTACTAGTTTTCAGCAATACTTTAAATTGGTAGAATACTTTAGCGAATTTACCAAAGAAAGAATGGGGTTAACTATGGGAGTTCAAAACTTAATTCAAATTTTTGATGAGAAATACTACAGAAATTTAAGTGGTGGAATTTTAGAAGCATTCGGTAAACTTTTCTATAGAGATTTAAAAGTTTACATGTATCCATATCACGATCAAGCATCAGGAGAATACATTACCAGCGAGAATTTAAAAGTGCACCCAAGAATGAAAGAATTATTTAAATTCTTTAAGCACAATGGTAAAGTTGTAGATATTGATGACTTTGATAAAGAAATTTTAGATATTTTTTCTCGTACTGTTTTAAAAATGATTTTAGACGGTAAAAAAGGATGGGAAGAAATGTTACCAGAAGGAATACCAGAAATAATTAAGCAAAAAAGGTTGTTTGGTTACTCTAGATCTAGAATAGATAAATAAACTAGATTAAACCTTTTGTATAAAATTTTGTCTTACTAAAAAACAACCCAATTGAAAGACGAAATTGTTTTAATAGAACAACTTAAAAATGTTGCCACTAGAGAAGCTGCTTTTAGAGAATTAATAAAACTCTACAAAGAACGCTTGTATTGGCATATTCGTAAAATTGTAGTTTCGCATGATGATGCAGACGACGTTTTACAAAACACATTTATAAAGGTTTACAAAAACATCGATAAATTTAACCAAGAAAGTAAGTTGTTTTCTTGGATGTACAGAATTGCCACAAACGAGTCTATAACATTTATTAATAAACGTGCAAAAGACAGAAATGTAGATATTTCTGAAATGCACGAACAATTAGCATCTAGTTTAGAAAGCGATGTGTATTTTTCTGGTGATGAAATTCAGATTATACTTCAAAAAGCAATTGCTACGCTACCACAAAAGCAGCAACTTGTATTCAACATGAAATATTTTGATGAAATAAAATATAATGAAATGTCGGAAATTTTAGAAACCTCTGTTGGAGCTCTTAAATCTTCTTATTTTCATGCAGTTAAAAAAATAGAAAGCTATATAAAAAATCAAACAGATTAAACCTTTTGTAAAAAATTGTGTCTAAATAATAATTATGGAAAACAACATTAAAAATAGCGAAGATTTTTTAAAATCAGTAATTAAAAAAAATACTGGTTTATCTGCTCCCAAAAATTATTTTGAGAATGCAGAAGATAAATTCTCTGCCTTTCTTAAAGAAGAAAAATTTCCGAAAGAAAACGGTTTTTCTATACCTAACAATTATTTTGATGCATTAGAAGATTCAATCTTAAACAAAGTAAATACCCCTAAAAAAGGTAAAGTAATCTCTTTAAAGGATAGAATTATTAAGTTTATACCAGTTGCAGCAGCTGCTTGTGTGGCCTTATTTTTAAGCATCAATTTTTATAATAATTTTAAAACTGATGAAATCAATTTTGACTCTTTAGCAGAAGTAGATATAGAAAATTGGGTAATTGAAAATGCTAGTGATATTTCTGATGAAGATTTTGCAACCTTAATTCATAATGAAGTAAATAATGAAAATGACTTTGCATTTGCAAGTTTAAACAATACAGACATAGAAAACTATATTATAGATTCTGACAACACATCTTTATTAAACGAAAACTATTAATAATGAAAAAATACATCTTACTTTTAACAATAGTACTTACTTCTTTTAGCAGTATGGCACAGCATACAAAAGAAAGTAGAAAAAAAATTAAAGCTTTAAAAACAGCTTATTTAACACAAGAATTACAACTTACCTCTAGTGAGGCAGAAAAATTTTGGCCTTTATACAACAAACACGAAGAAAACATAGATTTTCTTAGAAGTAAAGGTCGTTTAGAGTATAAGAAAAAGATAAAAGAAGCTGGTGATTTAAATAAATTAGAAGAGTCTGATGCAAAAAAATTAGTTTTATTAAGACTTGAGCTAGAGAATAAAATGGCCTCAGAAAAAGAAGATTTTAACACAAAAGTTTCTAAGTTTTTATCTTATAGAAAAATTATGAAGCTACATATTTCTGAAAGGGAGTTTGCTAAAAAGCTAATGAGAAAATATGGCAGAGGAAGAAGTAAAAACGAATAGTAAAAGTAAAAACTTTATAAAAAAAAGAGGCTTTAAAGCCTCTTTTTTTTATTTCTTAAGTAAATTCATACATATAAGTAGTTCTGGTTTATTTGCTGTAAAACCTCTTAACCAAATTACAAGTTCGTTAATTTCGTACGGTAATAGTCTGTCTAAACTTTTTTGTAATTCTTTACAAAAAAGATCTGAATTAAAGCTAACTTTTTTTAAAACCGTTTTCGTATATTCAAACATTGCTCTAGCCATAATTTAATAATATTTAAAGTTTTAACGTTAATAATTCATTTTTAGTATAACTAACCAAATTTAATAAAAAAACCACCAACATAAATGTTGATGGTTGTTAAAAAATATCTAAAAATATTTTAAGATTAAATCTTATTTATTTTAGCAATTAATTCGTTAGCTCTTGTTTCTAACTCTGCACTTACTTGCTTGTAATGTGCTTTTTTGTTTTCTACACCTTTAGCGTTAATTTTTCCAATTAAATCGTCGAAAGTGTTTATAGTTTCATCTATAACTGCCTCTACTTCTTTATTCTCTCCTTTAAGATCAACTTTTTCAGAAGCGTATCCAATAATATCTCCTAAAGTATAGTTAATATCTTTTTTTAAGTTTTTTATGCTTGCCATAATTTATTTATTTTAAAGATGCAAAGTTAATTGTTTTTATCTAATTGACTCTGAAATTCTTCAAAAAATAAACCAATATGATAACCATCTACCAAAGCATGATTTACAGAAATAGCAACCGGCATTTTTATTTGATTATTTTCTGAGAATGTTTTACCAAATGCTAATTTAGGAATGCTTTCATTTTTAACCCCAGAAACTGGTTCTTTTTGACTTGTAAAAGAAAACCAAGGCAACGCAGAACAGTAGATACAATCATCTGAATTTATTGGAGGAAACAATTCTCGTGAATTTAAAATTCTTTCCTTTTCCTTTTGAAAATTTTCATTAAAATTATCAAATTTTTTATCAAAATAAATATAAGAAAAACCAAATGTATGATCTTCTCTAGCTATTGTTGCAGATGCATTTATTACATCATGAATAGCAATTTTATCTTCTTGAATTCTATATTTAAAATTTTCAATAGAATTTAACGCGACTAAACATGCGTGCAAATACATTGCAAAAAAAGAAGCTTTTTTTTCTTTAGACAATTTTAAGGTATTTGTAACATCAACATTTACTGTTACCGAAAAAAAAGGATCTTCTAAACTCTTAAAGTGTTGATAATGTTGTTTCCTATTCCAAGAATCTATATCTAAATACTTCATAAAAACTTTTGTATGTCTGTAATTTTAGAGATTGTTTTGTAGCTTGCATCATTTGCCTCTTCTGTTGTAACTTCTTCATGCGCCCAAGTTGTGTGAAAAGGTATATGAATTGCAGATGCACCTAGAGCAACTAGTGGCAAAACATCAGACTTTAAAGAATTACCAATCATTAATAATTCTGATGGTTCAATTTCTAAATGTTTTATCAATTTTAAATAATCTTTCTCTTTTTTATCGCTCATCACTTCAATATGATGAAAATATTTTAGAAGATTAGATTTTTCTAATTTTTTCTCTTGATCTAATAAATCTCCTTTTGTTGCAACTATCAATTTATACTTACCTTGTAAATTACTTAAAACCTCTTCTACTCCGTCTAATAATTCAATAGGTTGCGCCAGCATTTCTTTACCAATATTCAATATTTTTTCTATGGATTTTTGTGGCAATTTATAATTAGATAATTCTAATGCACATTCTACCATAGATAAAACGAAGCCTTTTATTCCGTAACCATAAATTTCAAGATTTTTAATTTCTGTTTTAAAAAGCTCTTGATCTATTTTATTTTTAGTTTCGTATTTAGATATTAATTCAGCAAAAGTTTCTTCTGCTTCTCTAAAATAAGTTTCGTTTACCCATAAAGTATCATCCGCATCAAAAGCAATAACTTTAATATTTTTAAACATATTACAGGTTTAAGTATTTTTTAGCTTTTTCTAAATCTTCTGGTGTATCTATACCAACCGCTTCTACAGAAGTTTCTACCATTTTTATTTTTTTTCCCATTTCTTGATATCTAATAGCTTCAATTTTTTCTGATGCTTCTAAAGGCGTCATTGGTGTGTTGTAAAAATCTAATAAAGCTTGTTTTCTAAAAGCATAAACACCTTTATGTTTATAATATTTAACGTTGATATTTTTATCTCGATGATATGGTATAACGCTTCTAGAAAAATAAATAGCCAAATTATTTACATCTGTAATAACTTTAACGTTATTTGGATTTTCGATATCCTCTTTATTAGTAATTTCTACTTTAAGAGAGGCCAAATCTATTTCTTTTTTTAAATCTTTCTTAAATACATCTACTAATTTCTCTAGTGATAGTTTATCAATAAAAGGTTCGTCTCCTTGCACATTTATCACAATATCTGCATCTAAAAACTCTACAGCTTCTGCAATTCTATCAGAGCCACATTCGTGCTCTTTTTTACTCATAATTACGTTACCGTTAGCGTTAGTAATACTTTCTTTAATTATATCTGAATCTGTTACAACATAAACCTCGTCAAATAAATTTGTATTTAAAGCAGCTTCATATGTTCTTAAAATTACCGTTTTACCACCTAAATCTTTCATTAATTTACCCGGAAATCGAGAAGCACTATAACGTGCAGGAATCATTGCAATTACTTTCATAAATAGCTTTTTATATGCATCAAAGATAATATTTAAATGGATAGCGTTAAACTACACTATACAATTTTTATAATTTTGAGTGAACAAAAAAATTAATTATCATGAGAAGTATTTTGTGGCTTGTAGCCGTAATTTTTATTATTATTTGGGCATTAGGTGTTTTAGGTATTGTACCAGGAATTGCAACTAGCAGTTTAATACATACATTATTAGTAATTGCAGTTATTGTAATTCTGTATAATATTATTTCTGGTAGAAAACCACTGTAATGTCTCTTTATATATTATAAAAATTAAGTAAGAGTTTCAGAAGAAATTATGAATATAAAAACAAGATAAGATGACAACAGATAAAATTATTATTAAAAACGCATTGCTAATTACATTTTTAATTGGTGGATTTTTTCTACTATGTAAATTAGTTGGATTAGAAGAAAACCCATATTTAAGATTTTTAAATTTAGCTTTTGTATTATTTGGTATATACTTAGCTATTAAAGAAAGTGTATATAAAAATAACGAAACTAAGTACACAACCAATTTAGGTATTGGTATTAGAACTTCTGTTATTGCCGTAATTCTTTCTATTGTTGGTGTTGTAATTTATGTACAATTTATAAATCCTGATTTTCTTACAGTAATGAACAACTCTTTTTTAATTGGTGGTAATTTAACGTTGCCAGAAGTAGTAATTACTTTATTAATCGAAGGTATGGCATCATCATTTATAGGTTCTTTTATTATAATGCAGTTTTACAAAAACCACGATAAAGAGAATTTAAACAAATAAAAAAAACTCCCAGTTGGGAGTTTTTTTTTGGGGAATATATTATTTTAAAATGTTATTCTGCTAATGCTTCATCTGTAGCTATCATTGCAAAAAACTTATCTAAATTTGGCAGAATTACAATTCTAGTTCTTCTATTTTTTGCTCTGTTTTCTCTTGTACTATTTTCTACTAAAGGCATTGTAGAACCTCTACCAGATGCAATTAACCTACTACCATCTACATTGTATTTATTTTCTAACAATCTTACAATAGATGTAGATCTTTTAACACTCAAATCCCAATTATCTTGCACAGAAGCATTGTTAATAGTTCTAGAGTCTGTATGACCTTCTATCATCACATCCATACTTGGTTCAGATTTAATAACATTAGCTAACTTCTCTATTAAACTGTAAGCACCTTTTTTTTACTCTATAACTTGCCGTGTTAAATAATAATTTATCTGATACAGAAATCATTACAACTGTTTGATCTATATCTATATTTATATCATCTGTGTTGCTAAGGTCAGAAGTGATCATCTTATTCTTTAAATTATAAGATATCGCTAAGTTTAAAGAATCTTTTAGAGTCTTAGCTTCGGCTAAATCTGCTGCATCTACTTTTGCAAGCGTTTCTCTCATTCTTTCTCTAGTCTTATTAGAAATTACGGCAGCATTACCAACCATATCTAATTTAATGTCATTATCGTTTTTTAAAGTAACATTGTCACTTTTTAAAGAGTTAATTTTATCATTATAATTCGCAACTCTTTTTTCAATTTTAGCAAACCTACCTTCTAAAGCTTCTTTTTCTAGTGTAGTTTTTTGAAGATTTCCTTTCGTGTCTATGTATTGACTTTCTAAAGCAGCGTATTTCTTTTTAGACACACATGATGTTGCCAATAAAGACAACGCAACAACTGGAATAATAAGTTTTTTCATAATTTTAAGTTTTATTAATAGTTATCCTTTAAACCAACAATTTTTCGAATTAGTATAACTCTAATTGTATTTTATAACTTTTTAACTTAAAATGTTAAAAAAACCATAATAACTTAATATTATGGTTTTTTAGAAAAATTAAAATGTATGTAAGTGTTATTTAAGCGAACTTAAGCTACTTTTTATAGTTTCTATTTTAGCTATAGTATCTGCTTCTTTTTTACGTTCTAAAGTAATTACTTGTTCTGGTGCATTTGCCACAAAACGTTCGTTAGAAAGCTTTTTGTTTATACCGAACAAAAAACCTTCTGCTCTTTTTAATTCGGCTTCTAGCTTTTTAATTTCGGCTTCTACGTCTATATTTTCAATAGAAATTGGCACAAAATATTCGTTAGATTTTACTCTAAATGAAGCACCCTCTACTTTTTCTGAAACATAATTTATTGCTGATGTATTTGTTAATTTCTGAATAACTGCATCAAATTCTTTAGAGCTTTTATCATTATCAATTACAAATAATTCTACAGCATCTTTAAATGAAATGTTCTTGTCTTTTCTAATTGTTCTAATTCCTGAAACTACATCTGTAGCAAAATCAAAATTGGTAATTATTTGCGTATCAAATTCTTTAATTAGAGGATATTTAGCAATTACCAATGCTTCTTCAGATGATCTCTCTGTAATATGTTGCCATATTTCTTCTGTTAAAAATGGCATAAACGGATGCAATACTTTTAAGTTATTTTCTAAAACTTCTATAATTGCATCAAACGTTGTTTTGTCAATTGGTTGCTGATATGCAGGTTTTACAATTTCTAATAACCATGAAGAAAAATCATCGTTTATTAACTTGTAAATTGCCATTAAAGCATCAGACAATCTGTATTTAGAAAAATGATCTTCTATTTCTGCCAACGTTTTCTGAAACTTAGCTTCGTACCAAGTTAAACCAATTTGAGAAGTTTTTGGCTGTGGTAAACTTGCGTCTACTTCCCAACCTTTTATCAAACGAAAGGCATTCCAAATTTTGTTTGCAAATCCTTTTCCTTGCTGACATAGATCTTCATCAAACATTAAGTCGTTACCAGCAGCAGAACTTAATAAAAGTCCAACTCTTACTCCGTCTGCACCATAATCATCAATTAATTTAAGTGCATCAGGCGAGTTCCCTAGAGATTTAGACATTTTACGTCTTTGTTTATCTCTAACTAAACCAGTTAAGTATACGTTATTAAAGGGTTTTTCATCTTTATATTCATACCCTGCAACAATCATTCTAGCAACCCAGAAAAATAAAATATCTGGCCCAGTAACTAAATCGTTTGTTGGATAATAATATTTAATTTCTTCGTTCTCTGGATTTCTAATTCCGTCGAAAACAGACATTGGCCATAACCAAGAAGAAAACCAAGTGTCTAAAGCATCTTCATCTTGTTTTAAATCTGACACCGACAACGAGGCATTTCCTGTCTTTTCTTTAGCTAAAACTAAAGCATCTTCAATGTTTTCTGCTACAACAAAATCTTCTTTTCCGTCTCCGTAGAAAAAAGCAGGAATTTGTTGTCCCCACCAAAGTTGACGAGAAATATTCCAATCTCGCACATTTTCCATCCAATGACGGTAAGTATTTTCGAATTTCTTCGGATATAAGTTGATATCAGTATCATCACCTAAAACCGCTTTAATTGCAGGTTTAGCCAATTCTTCCATCTTTAAAAACCATTGATCTGACAATCTAGGTTCGATAACCGCTTTTGTTCTTTCTGATGTACCAACTTTGTTTGTATGAACTTCTGTTTTTACTAAAATTCCTTTTTCTGATAATTCTTTAGCAATTTCTTTACGAACAACAAATCTATCTTTACCTTGATAATGTAATCCGAAAGAATTTAAAGAGGCATCGTCATTAAAAATATCGATAACTTCTAAATTATGTTTATCTCCTAAATTCTTATCATTTTCATCGTGTGCAGGTGTAACTTTTAAACAACCAGTACCAAATTCTAAATCTACATATTCATCTTCTATAATCGGAATAATTCTTCCGCAAAGTGGCACAATTGCTTTTTTACCTTTTAAATGCGTAAAACGCTCATCATTTGGGTTGATACAAATTGCTGTATCTCCAAAAATAGTTTCTGGCCTTGTGGTTGCTATTGTTAAAGTATCAGTAGAACCTTCTATTTTATATTCTAAATAATAAAGATTTCCTTGTCTTTCTTCGTGTATTACTTCTTCATCAGAAAGTGTAGTTTTGGCTTCTGGATCCCAGTTTACCATTCTGTAACCTCTGTAAATTAAACCTTTGTTATATAAATCAACAAAAACTTTAATAACAGATTCAGACATCTCTGGATCCATTGTAAAAGCAGTTCTTTCCCAATCACAAGAAGCACCTAACTTCTTTAATTGTTCTAAAATAATTCCGCCATATTCATCTTTCCAATCAAAAGCGTGTTGTAAGAATTCTTCACGAGTTAAATCGCTTTTTTTAATTCCTTGCTCTTTTAATTTAGCAACAACTTTTGCTTCTGTTGCAATAGATGCATGATCTGTACCAGGTACCCAACAAGCATTTTTGCCTAATAAACGTGCACGTCTAATTAAAACATCTTGTATCGTATTATTTAGCATGTGCCCCATATGTAATACTCCCGTTACGTTTGGTGGCGGAATCACAATTGTGTAAGGCTCTCTTTCATCTGGCGTTGAATGAAAATAATTATTTTTCATCCAGTAATCGTACCATTTATCTTCTACTTGTTTTGCATCGTATTTAGATGGAATTGTCATACTTTGGTATCCTTTTTGATATATAATTTACAAAAATACAATTATCTATTTTGTAGAGAAAATTAGTGGTTGATTTTTTAAAACAAATTATTAAGCTTAATTTTACACTTTAAAATATTAAATATGAAACTTTTAACAACCTTTGTCTTATTTTTATTTGTCTCTTTTTCTATAAACTCACAAGAATTTAAGTTTGAAACTGAGTCTATTAACTATGGTAAAGTTAGTAAAGGTTCTAACGGAGAGCGCGTTTTTATATTTACAAATATTGGTGATGCACCCTTAATTATTAAGAACATACAATCTTCTTGCGGTTGTACAGTGCCAAAAAAACCAGAAAAACCAATTATGCCTGGTGAAAAAGGAGAAATTAAAGTTGCTTACGATACGAAAAGGGTTGGTGGTTTCTCTAAACAAATAACAATTTTCTCTAATGCTAAAACAGCTAGAAAAACTTTAAAAATTAGAGGTTTTGTAGATAAACAAGAATTTTTAGAAAAGGAAAAAAGTATGCTTTCTGGAAGTTAAATTCTTTTTTCTAATCGAAATTCAAATGTTTGTTTAGAACCATACCTTAGAATAGTAATTATTATTTTTTTATTAACTCTTTCTTGCATTTTACTTACAATTTCATTTAGTTTATATGAGTGAACCGGTTTTCTATTAATACTTGAAAGAATATCACCCGCTTGCAAACCTGCCCTATCTGCTGGCGAGTTTTTTACAACATTTTTAATAATATAAGAAGGTTTAAATTTATATGTATAATTAGCCACAAAAGAAATTGTATTGTTTGTTTGAATATCATTATTAAAAGAATCTGAAACAGGTTTAATAACCTCTTCTTTAACTAGCTGTTTACCATTATAAACAATATCTAAACCGCTCATATTATAATTAAAATCATTTTTAAATGAAGCATTTTTTCTAAGCGTTATTTTTTTATTTGGATAATCTATCCAAACTTTAAATCTTTTTAGAATATTACCACCAATACTTCCGTTTCTTTCTTTTAATTTTCTAGCATTTTGCGTAGAAAGTGTATCTAAAAAAGAAACTGTTGGCCTTTCTATTTCATAGTTACCAATAATTAATTTCGGTATTCTGCTTCTATTCCCATAAATAGAACCGCTTAAGCCTTCTCCTAACAAATCATTAAAATATTTTAAAGGTGTTTTTATTGCTGCTTTAGAATTTTCGAAAAGCCATAATGCATCACTTCCACCAGAATCAACTAACATTTTAACAGGTGTTTGAACATTGTTTACCGTATCTAATTGCACATTAACTTCTACAAATGGTTTTTTTCTATAAAACTGTATTGGTAAAACTTCGCACTTCTTGCATTTTTTATATTTAAAAGACTCTGGTTTATAAAAGTCTATTTTTTTAGTTTTGTAATTTATTTTTACAACAAAGTCTTTTAATAAGTTATAACCAATTATACCATGTATTGTAGTGCCCATTTTACTAGATAAATCAAAAAAATCTTTTAAAATAACATATACGGCTTCATTATTACCAAAAGCATCTTTAACCTGTAATTTGTTATTTCTAGAAATAATGGCTTCTACAGATTCGCCATCACCCAAACCTTTCAATGATACTTTTTCTGGGTTTAACAAACCAATGCTATCATTTTTAGAAAGATTAAAAATTATGGTTTTATTTACACCAGTATCAAGAATAAAACTCATTTTTTTATTATTGATATATACAGGAATTACAACAAGGTTATTTATCAACTCAAAAGAAAGACGTTGTTTTTTTTGAGACGAATTTTTAAACCGAAAGCCGTTTTGAGATTGACACGTAAAACTCAAAAAAAACAAAAGAAAAATTATTAAAAGCGAATTATTATTCAAATTATTTTAGTTTAGGTATTTATAAAAATACAACATTTTTTTTGCTGATTATTCTTTTTTTAACTAAAATTTAGCCTTAAACTTTCAATAATATAATTCTTAATATAAAATATATTTTGCAAATTTGCATTGATAAAAATTACAACAATATATTATGCCTTCAATATCTAATAAAGGAATACAAATGCCAGAATCGCCAATTAGAAAATTGGTACCATATGCAGAAGATGCTAAGAAAAGAGGAGTTAAGGTTTTTCATTTAAATATTGGTCAACCAGATATTAAAACACCTCAAATAGCTTTAGACGCTGTTAAAAACAATACTATAGAAACACTTTCTTACGCAAGGTCTGAAGGTTCTGAAGAATATAGAAATAAATTAGCAAACTATTATGTAAAGAACAATATACCTGTTAACTCTAGCAATATAGTAGTTACAACAGGTGGTTCAGAAGCTTTATTATTTACAATTGGAAGTATTACAGATCCAGGAGACGAAATTATTATTCCAGAACCATTTTATGCAAATTACAATGGTTTTTCTACCGCTTCTGGAGTAAGTGTTGTACCCGTTATATCTAGTATAGATGATAATTTTGCACTACCAAAAATAGAAGATTTCGAAAAACTGATTACTGCTAAAACAAAGGCTATTTTAATTTGTAATCCAGGTAACCCAACAGGTTATTTATATTCTGAAGAAGAAATTAAGAAATTAAAAGAAATTGTTTTAAAACACGATTTATTTTTAATTGCTGATGAAGTGTATAGAGAATTTACCTATGATGGATTAAATCATACTTCTGTGCTTTCTATCGAAGGTTTAGAAAATAATGCAATTGTTATAGATTCTGTTTCTAAAAGATATAGTATGTGTGGTGCAAGAATAGGTTGTATTGTATCAAAAAATGATGAATTTATAAAAACGGCAGTAAAATTTGCCCAAGCAAGATTAAGCCCACCAACATACGCATTAATTGCAAGTGAAGCGGCATTAGACACGCCACAATCTTATTTTGATAACGTAAAAGAAGAATATGTTTCTAGAAGAAATATCTTAATTTCTGAATTACAAAAAATTGATGGTGTAAAAGTTGCAAACCCAAAAGGAGCTTTTTATTGTGTTGCAGAATTGCCAGTAAAAGATTCTGATCATTTTGCACAATGGATTCTTGAGAGTTTTAATCATAATAACGAAACAGTAATGGTTGCACCTGCAAGCGGATTTTATTCAACTGCTGGCGAAGGAAAAAATCAAGTAAGAATTGCTTATGTTTTAAATGAAGACGATTTAAAAAAGTCTGTAGAAATTTTAGCAGCAGCATTAAAACAATACCAAAACTAGTTGAATATTCAACAAAACATATCCTTAAAAAAGTTTAATACGTTTGGCATTTCTGTAAATGCCAAACGCTTTATATCTGTAGATTCTGTTTACTTATTACAACAAATTTTAAAGCAAGAAAAAGATATTTTTTTAATTTCTGGAGGTAGCAATATGTTACTTACTAAAGATATTGAAAAACTAGTTATTCATATAGATTTTAAAGGAATCTCTATTGATAGAGAAGACGAAAATAATGTTTATTTAACTGTAAATGCCGGAGAAAATTGGCACGAATTTGTCTTATGGACAATTAATAATGATTTTGGTGGCATAGAAAATTTATCTTTAATTCCTGGAAATGTTGGCACATGCCCAATTCAAAATATTGGTGCATATGGAGTGGAAGTTAAAGATGTTATTACTAAAGTTGAAGCCTTAGAAATTGAAACAGGAAAACTAGTTAGTTTTTCTAATGAAGTTTGTGATTTTGGTTACAGAAATTCAATTTTTAAAAATGAAGAAAAAGGTAAGTATATTATTGTTGCAGTTAGTTTTAAACTAACAAAAAACAAGCACACTTTAAACACTTCTTATGGAGCAATTGAAACTGAACTTAAATCAAAAAATATAGATTCACCAAGTTTAAAAGATGTTTCCGATGCCGTAATTGCGATTAGAAAATCTAAACTTCCAGACCCAAAAGAAATTGGAAATAGTGGTAGTTTCTTTAAAAACCCTGTAATTTCTAAAGAACAATTTTTAGAGCTTAAGAAAGAAAACCCAAATGTACCAAGTTACACAGTTTCTAAAACTGAAATTAAAGTACCCGCAGGTTGGTTGGTAGAACAAAGTGGTTTTAAAGGTAAACGCTTTGGTGACGCTGGTGTTCACGAAAAACAAGCCTTGGTTTTAGTAAATTATGGAAATGCTTCTGGGATAGAAATTTATAAGCTTGCTAAAAAAATACAAGAAACAGTGCTTTCTAATTTCGGAATTCCTCTGGAAATTGAAGTGAATGTTATCGCATAAAAAAAATCTCATCAAAATATATTTAACGAGACTTTTACTTAATTTAAATCAAACTTAATTTACTATCTTCTATTGGGTCTTGGTACATTTTGTAATTCTTCTTTATGAGTATTGTTAACGTTTCCATCTGTACTTTTAAAAACTAAAGCATAAAACACCAAGAAATATTATTGTTAAAATTCTATTTATCATTTTATTTTATTCCTTTTTAAGAGCTTCAATATCTGTAATTAATTGTCTTACCGAACTTTTTCTTAAACCGTTGTAAATTCCTCTAATATGTTTGTTTTTATCGATCAGTAAAAAGTTTTCTGTGTGCAAAAAGTCGTCGATACTTTTTTCCTCTCCAAAATCATTTTCTACAAAATAATGGTTTCTACCTAAATTGTAAATTTCTTGCTTGTCGCCAGTAACTAAATGCCATTTATTATCTATTATGCCATTATTTACAGCATAATTTTTAAGAACTTCAACATTATCTATACTTGGAGTTACAGAATGAGATAAAATTAAGACCTCTGAATCGTTCTTAAATGCATCTTGAACATAGAGCATGTTCTCTGTCATTTTTGGGCAAATTCCAGGACAGGTAGCAAAAAAGAAATCGGTTACGTAAATTTTACCTTCAAATGTTTTTTGAGTTACTGTGTCTCCTAATTGATTAATTAACTTAAAATCTGGAATTTTATGAAACTTCTTTTCCTCTTTGCTACCAGGTTTTAACCATTGGGGTGTAAAGGATTCGTCTTTATAAAAAGGCAAATACTCAACCCTGCTAGTTTCAACAACTTTACTATTCTCTTTTTTTATCTGTTTCTTACAACTTGTTGTAATTACAAGTAAAAACAGCAATAAAATTCTATAATTTATTCTTTCTGATAATAATTTCATCTTCTAATTTATAACATGAATTTGCTCTTCTCATACCAAAAATACGTCCATTTTTAGCTTCATAATTAACATATAATTTCCCATTTTCTAACCAAGCTTTTTGAAAACCATTTTCTTTTCCATTTACAAAATTTCTTAATTTAGACAGTTGTCCATTAGAAAACCATTCTTTTTCAACACCTTGTTTTAACCCGTTTTCGTAAAAAGATTCGCTTGACAACACACCGTTTTCCCACCAAGTTTTATAAGTACCAACTAAACGATTATGCTTGTAAAATGATTCAACTTGAAGTTTTTCGTTTCTAGTCCAACGTTTTGCAATACCTTCTCTTTTGCCGTTGTAGAACCCCCATTTTTCTTCTAAAACTCCGTTAGGATAAAATTTTAAAGAATAACCGTTAAATGGTTTTCCTTTGTAAAACCATTTTCCTTTATTTCCATTAAGTATCAATTCTTTTTTTAACACTTCAACAGTATCTATAACAATAGACTGTTCTTTTGTAATTGATATATCTCCAGTTTTGTTTGATATATTTTTTTTACAACCAAAAAAAGTAAAGGAAATAATTATTAAGAAAAAAATTGATTTCATACTTTCTAAATTTTAGTATCCTTGAAATGGTCCTGCAAAAAGAACATATGCTGGTTCATAAGCATAATTAGCAGCAGGATACACTTCATTAATAATATGATAATGATAAATAGGAGTAGTATCATATATTGTTGTTGTTGTATGACCTCCAGAAGCGTCTAAATCTGTAGGGTATGTTCCTGTTGTACTACACTTTCTTCCATAGATAAAAACACCATCTAGCAAAATACCTACTAACTTATCGTCATCGTTAGAAAATGGCCTAGGTTCTAAATGATAGTGATATACTCCAGGACCTTTATGAGCTCCAGCCCAATCTAAACTCGCTGCTGCACCATCTAAATCACCTGACCCTTCTTGATCATTAAAAATAGCAGATCCACTTACTGCAATACCAATAGTACCTAATTCTGTTGCAACTGTATTACCTGTTAAATTTGGTGTTGCATCTACAGTAAAGCTTGATGCTTCTCCTCTTCCTCCACCTATATAAGTATCTTGAGTAGTTTTTTTAACATTTGGCTCATCTTCATAAAGCGCATTTGTTGTTTCCCAATAAATAGATTTATGGTTTGGAAAACCTGTTGTTTCGATATCTATTTCTGTTCCATCATCAGATAATGTAACTGTAACTGCATCTGAGTTAAATGCTTCAAAAGCACTACTTAATTCTGTTATTCCTACTTCAATAGTTTCTTCATCATCTACTACTTCATTAGTAACTTCATCTTTAGAACATGAAAATACAATTAGTATTATGAATGTTGAGAATAATATGTTTTTTAAATTTTTCATTAGGTTTAATTTTAGTTGATACATCTATTTTTAATTTCTTGGTCTTCTA
>JAHDHO010000038.1:0-1846 GCA_020631275.1 Polaribacter sp.
CAACTGCAACAATAACAGAAGGAGTTTTAAAAATTAATGGAGACGGAAGTTATGACTTTACGCCAGCATTAAATTATAATGGAGCTGTTCCTCTTATTAATTACACAATTTCAGATGGAGCCAATACAGCAAATAGCACGTTAATATTGTCTATTAATCCTGTAAATGATGCGCCAACTGCAATTGCAGATACAGACGAAACAAATGAAGATGTAACCTTAAATGTAGCATCAACAAATGGTGTTCTTGCAAATGATTCTGATATTGATACAAATTCAATTACCGTAACGCAATTTGAAATTGGAGGAACAACTGTTCTAGCAGGAAATTCAGTTTCTGTTACAGAAGGAGATTTAACAATTAATACAGATGGTAGTTATACATTTGTTCCAACACCAAACTTTAACGGGGTTGTACAAACAGCAACTTATACAGTTTCAGACGGAACAGATTCAGCCACATCAACATTAATTATTACAGTAAATCCAACAAATGATACACCAACATTAATTGCAGATACAGATACAACATCAGAAGATGTAACGTTAAATGTAAACGCAGCTAATGGAGTATTAAACAACGATTCTGATATTGATGGAGATGCTTTAACTGTAAGTAAATTTACAGTATCTGGAACATCATACACAGCAGGACAAACTGCTACAATTCCATCAGGAACAATTACGTTAAACACAGATGGTAGTTACGATTATGTGCCAGCATTAAACTTTAACGGAGCTGTACCTACTGTAACTTACACAGCTACAGATGGTGTAAATACAGCAAACAGTACATTAAAAATTACTGTAACGCCTGTAAATGATAATCCGGTGGCGCTAGATGATACATCATCTACAGATCCAAATATTTCAGTAAATATTCCGGTATTAACAAATGATTCTGATTTAGATGGAGATATTTTATCAATAAGTAATATTACTGTTGGACCAACAAAAGGTACCGCTGTAATTTTTGATAACGGAACTCCTGCAGATACATCAGACGATGTAATTACATATACACCTCAACCAGGATTTAACAACGGAACAGACACATTTACTTATGAAATTTCTGATGGAAATGGAGGAACAGATACTGCTGTTGTAACAATTGCAGTACCACAATCTGCATTCTCTCCGGTTGCAAATCCAGATACTAATCAAACAGATGAAGAAGCTAACTTAGTAGTAGCAGATGCTGATGCAAAAAGCTTAATTAAGAATGATACGGATGCAAATTTAGATGCTATTACAGTAACACAGTTTACTGCAGGAGGTGTAAATTATGCAGCAGGAAGTACAGCTAATTTACCACAAGGTAATTTAACAATTAATGCAGGTGGTGGTTATACTTTTGAACCAGCAACTAATTTTAACGGCGCAGTACCACAAGTAACTTATACAATTACAGATGGTACAGGAACGCCAAACGCAACTAGTACTTTAGATATAACTGTTAATCCTATTAATGATGCTCCGATAGCAAATCAAGATAATGAAACTACTTTAGAAGATACTACGTTAACAGTAAATGCTGCAAACGGAATATTAGATAATGATACAGATATCGATGGAGATGTACTTTCTGTAAAAGAATTTGAAATTGGAGGAACTACTTTTACAGCAGGAACTACTGCAAATGTTACAGAAGGTTCTATAACTATTAATGCAGATGGTAGTTATGTGTTTGTACCAGCATCAGATTCTACTGCAAATTTACCACAAGTAACTTATACAATTACAGACGGTACAATAGATACTGTAACAAGCACATTAGATATAACAGTTACATCTGTTAATGATGCACCAATAGCAGTAAATGATTTAGGAACAACAACATTAGAAGA
>JAHDHO010000038.1:1946-8403 GCA_020631275.1 Polaribacter sp.
TTAACGGAGTAGTGCCGCAAGTAACATATAACGTTACAGATGGTTCAGCAACAGTTCCTGGAACTTTAGATATAACAGTTACACCTGTTAATGATGCACCAATAGCAGTAAATGATTTAGGAACAACAACATTAGAAGATACCGATGTTACCGTTGCTACAATTGGTAATAATGATACAGATGATGATGCTGTAGATCCATCAACAGTTACTTTAATAGATCCAAACGATCCAACAAATACAGGAAACACTGCAATACCATTATTAATTGCAGGAGTTGGAACTTATTCTGTTGATAATTTAGGAAATGTAACATTTGATCCTGCAGATAATTTTAACGGACCAGCAAATATTAATTATACAATTCAGGATAACGACGGAACGCCATTAACATCAAATGTTGCAACAATCGGAATTACTGTAACATCAGTAAATGATAATCCGGTGGTTGTAGACGAAGTAAATTCGACAACAGAAGATACGCAGTTAATTGTAACCGCAGCAAACGGATTGTTAACAAATGATTCAGATTTAGACGGAGATCCATTAAGTATAGCAACTTTTGAAGTTAGAGGAAACGTTTACACAGCAGGTGAAACGGTAAGTTTAACAGAAGGTTCTATAGAAATTTCATCAGATGGTAGTTATATTTTTACACCAGCAACTAACTTTAACGGAGTAGTGCCGCAAGTAACATATAACGTTACAGATGGTTCAGCAACAGTACCAGGAACTTTAGATATTACTGTAACTGCAGTAAACGATGCACCAGTTGCTATCGCAGATTCAAATGATACGAATGAGGATACTCCATTAACAGTATCAGCAGCAAACGGTATTCTAGCTAATGATACAGATTTAGAAAATGATACTTTAACTGTTACAGCGTTAACTATCAATGGTAATTCAGAAACTGTTGGAGCTCCAATTAGCTTAACAGAAGGTGTTTTACAAATAGAATCAGACGGTAGTTATACATTTACGCCTGCCTCTAACTTTAATGGTGATGTACCACAAGTAACTTATACAGCAAATGATGGGTTAAATTCTGTGATGAGTACACTAGATATAGTTGTAAATCCAATTAACGATGCACCTATTGCAATATTAGATACAAATACTACAAATGAAGACACGCCGTTAACGGTTACTGCTGCAAACGGATTATTAACTAATGATTCTGATACAGAAAACAGTTCTCTAAGTGTTGCAACATTTACAGTAAACGGTACAACTTATATTGCCGGAAACACAGTTTCTTTAGCTGAAGGAAGTTTATTAATAAATTCTGATGGTAGTTACACATTTACACCAATTGCTAATTTTAATGGTTCTTTACCACAAATTGCCTATACAATTACAGATGGTGCAAATACAGCAAACTCAACATTAGACATTACAGTTTCTCCTTTAAATGATGCGCCTGTAGCAACAAATGACGTAACATCAACAGACCCTGGAGTTGCAGTAGTAATAGCTGTTTTACCAAATGATACAGATGTAGATGGAGACGTGTTAAATGTTTCATCAATTGTTACTCAGCCAGCAAATGGTACTGTGGTAATTAACGGAGATAATACAATAACTTATACTCCAAACCCTGGTTTTAACAAAGGGGCAGATTCTTTCGAATATCAAGTTTGTGATACTAATGGCTTGTGTGACACTGCAACTGTGAATATTACAGTGCCAAAATCATTCTTGCCACCAGTTGCAAATCCAGATGCAGAATCTACACCAGAAGATGTAACTTTAACAGTAGATGCAGTAAATGGTTTATTAAATAATGATACTGATTCTAATCCAGGAGAAACACTAACTGTAGTAACTTTCCAGATTGATGGTACAAACTATACTGCCGGAGAAACAGCAACAATTACAGAAGGTCAAATAACAATTAATGCAGATGGTAGTTATACTTTTGTGCCAACAGCAAATTATAATGGTTCGGTTTCGGTAATTAATTACACAATTTCAGACGGAACACTAACAGACAATTCTAGTAGCACATTAACATTAAATATTACTCCTGTTAATGATGTGCCAGTTGCTATTGCAGATACTAATACAACACCAGAAGATGTACAATTAAGTGTTGACGCTTCTGCAGGATTGTTAATTAATGATTCTGATACAGACGGTACGCCTTTAACATTAACACAGTTTACTATAAACGGAACAGATTATGCTGCAGGTACAACAGTAAACTTAGTAGAAGGTGCAATAACTGTAAACGGAGATGGTAGTTATATCTATAACCCAGCAACAGATTTCTTAGGTGCTGTGCCTCAAGTTACTTATACAGTTACAGACGGGGCATTATCAACAACAAGTACTCTAGACATATCTGTAACAGGTGTTAATGATGCACCAGTTGCTGTAGATGATTTAGGAAATACTAGTAATGAAGATGCACCAGTAAATGTATCATTAATAACAAATAACGATACCGATGATAGTGCAGCTATCGATGCAACTACTATTATATTGATAGATCCTAACAACGCAGCAAATACAGGTAACTCTTCTAATCCATTAGTTATATCTGGTGTTGGTAGTTATTCTGTAGACACTTTAGGTAATGTAGTTTTTACACCGTTGCCAAACTTTAATGGTGTTGCAGATATAAAGTACACAGTAGAAGATAATGAAGGTTTAGTTTCTAACGAAGCAATAATAGGAATAACAATTACAGCTGTAAATGATGCACCAAATGCCGTTGCAGATGTTAATACAACTGCAGAAGATACTGTATTAGCAGTAAACGCTTCAAACGGATTATTAATTAATGATAATGACGTTGAAGGAACTCCGTTAACAATATTAGAATTTACTGTAGGAGGTGTAGATACACCAGCAGGAAATACAATTTCTTTAACAGAAGGAGATTTAATTATAAATTCTGATGGTAGTTACACTTTTACACCTGCATTAGATTTTACAGGTAACGTTCCTCAGATTACTTATACAGTTTCAGACGGAAATGAAAATAGTGATGCAACATTAGATATTACTGTTACAGGAGAAAACGATGCACCAGTTGCAGGTAATGATACTGAAACAACAATTCAAAACACACCAGTAACAATAGCAACTGTAACTGCAAATGATACAGATACTGATGGTACTGTAGATGCATCTACAATAACATTAATAGATCCTAATAATGCTAGCAATACAGGTAATTCTACTACACCATTAATTATTGCAGGTGAGGGAACTTATACTGTTGATAATCTTGGTAATATAGTATTTACACCAGAATTAGAATTTACAGGTGATGCTAATGTAATTTACACGGTAGAGGATAATAATGGTCTTTTATCTAATGAAGCACAAGTAAATGTTACAGTTCTTCCAGATACAGACGGAGACGGAATTATTGATAGTGTTGATTTAGATGATGATAATGACGGAATCTCAGATGTTGTTGAAAATGGAGGAAATGATCCATTAGAAGATACCGATAATGATGGAATTCCAGATTATAAAGATCCAGATAATATTACTTTGGATGAAAATAATGACGGAATTGACGATAACTTTGATAAAGATAAAGACGGAATTATAGATCAGTTTGATAATGATTCAGATAATGACGGTATTTCTGACTTAGTTGAAGCAGGCGGAGTTGATACAGATGGAGACGGTAAAGTAGATAACTTTACAGACACTAATAATGATGGTTTAGATGATACAATTGCTAATAATCCATTACCAGTATTAGATTCAGACGGTGACGGAGTTCCAAATTACAAAGATTTAGACTCAGATGCAGACGGAATTATAGATAACATCGAAGCGCAAAATCCATTAACGTATGTAGCTCCTTCAGGTGTAGATACAGATAAAGACGGTATCGATGATGCTTACGATTTAGACTGTGCGCCTTGTGGTTCTATAACAGGATCTCCAGTAAATAATCCAGAAAATGCAGATTCAGATGCATTGCCAAATTATTTAGATTTAGATTCAGATAATGACGGAATTGTAGATAACATCGAATGGCAAACTACAGTGGGTTACATTGCACCAGGAGTAGATTCTGATGGCAATGGTTTAGCAGATGTTTATGAAACTGCACCAGGATCTGGTAACCCAATTAGATTCCCATTAAATACAGATGGTATAGATCCGCCAGATTATACAGATGTAGATTCAGATGGCGACGGTGTTCTAGATACGGTTGAAGCTTATGATACTGATGGAGATAATGTTGCAGACAATGGAAATGTATTTTCAGGAGTAGATTCAGATGGAGATGGTTTAGATGATGCGTTTGATTTAAACACAGGCGGCTTAACAGATCCAGATGCAGCATCAAATAACAATCAAGATGTTACATTATTTCCTAACGATCAAGATCCAGGAACAGCAGAAGTAGATTTTAGAGATAAAATTACTTTCGGAGTGTTAGTTGATACAGACGGTGATGGTATTACAGATGATATAGATATAGATGATGATAACGATGGAATTGTTGATGTAGTAGAATCCTTAGGTTTTATTCCTTCATCATCAGCAAACGATCCTAGATGTATATTGCCTAACGTAAGTTTCCAAAATCCAACTTATGTAGCAGGAACAGGTGCTTCTGGTTCAGGTTCTATAGGAGCTAAATATCGTTTCGAAAATGTTGTAGATGTTACAGGTTTTGGTGGAACAGGAGGTATTTTAGATGCAATTGTAGAAATTACAGATATTAAAGGAGGAGCATCATTAATTTCTATAGATAATTCTGCATCAGGTAATCCAGATGCTTGGCAACCAGAATACACAGTGCCAACGCCAACAGGTAATAAAGCAGAAATGGCTTTTAGAGTAATTCTTGTAAACGATAACACTAATACACTTTATAATATTAGTAGATTTAGTGGGTCTATTTATGATATTGACGGAGCAAACGCAAGAGAATCTGTGATACTTTCTAGACCAGGTTTATATGCAGTAGATAATGAAACTTTATTAACTGTTACAGACAATCCTGCAACAGGTTTAGTAACTTTTGAAGGACCAGATGATACTTATGCAGGTGTAGACACATCACCAAGAATAGCAGCATATTTTGGTTATTATAATACTTCTGCTTTTAATATAAGATTCTCTGCAGAATTATTATCAGCATCATCAAATACGAATCTAGGTTCTGTTTTATTCTCTGGTTGTGCAATTAATGGATTGTTTGAAGGAAATACAACATCAAACGCACCATCACAAACAAACGGAACTTCAGAAAATTCAGGTCCTGGAACATTCCCATTATTTACTGTTCATGATGGTATTGATAGCGACGGTGATGGAATATCAGATGATAAGGATATTGATTCAGATAACGACGGAATTCCAGATAACGTAGAAGCACAAACTACAGCTGGTTATATTAAGCCAATTTCTGCAACAGCAGATGCAGATATGGATGGTTTAATAGACGCTTATGATAATAATGCGGTAATAAGTGGTTTAATACCTGTAGATACAGAAGGAGATTTTAATCCAGATTATTTAGATTTAGATTCTGATAATGATGGTGAAAGCGATACAGAAGAAGCAGGTTTTGTTAAAGCCACAGTTAATAATGATTCAGACGCAGATGGTTTATTAGATAGTTATGATGACAATAATACAGTAGGTACTTTATTTGATGTTAACGACGATCAAGATAATGGTGCAATAGATTTACCAAATCTTGATAATACATCAACACCAGAAGTAGATTACAGAGAAATTAAAGATAATGATAACGACGGTGTTCCAGATAGTGTAGATTTAGATGATGATAACGATGGTATTCCAGATTCAGTAGAACAAAACGGAAATCCGTTAAGAGATACAGATAAAGATGGTATTCCAGATCATTTAGATTTAGACTCAGATGGCGATGGAGTTAATGATTTGGTAGAATCTGGTTTTGGAAAAACAGATTTAGATAACGATGGAAGAATTGATGGAGCTGAAACTAATTCTGGAGCTAACGGATTATTTGATGAAATTGAAACTACACCAGAAAGTGGGGTAACAATTGATAATCCTCAAGATTCTGATAAAGATGGAATTTTAGATTTCCAAGATATAGATGATGACAACGACGGTATTGATACTAAAGATGAAGATGTTGTAAATAGTAACGGAGATCCTACAGATGATGATTCTGATAATGATGGTATACCTAATTATTTAGACGAAGATGATGATAATGATGGCGTTTTAACTACAGATGAAGACAATAATAATAATGGAAACTTTAATGATGATGACGATAATAATGATGGTACACCAGATTATTTAGATTCTTTAGATACAGATAATGACGGAATACCTGATAGTGAAGACTTAGATGATGATAACGATGGAAACCCAGATACATCAGATCCAAACCCATTAGTACCAGCAGTAAGTCCAGAAACATTAACAGTTGTAGAAGGAGTTGCAGGAGTTGTAAATGTTTTAGCAAATGATGA
>JAHDHO010000038.1:8503-19898 GCA_020631275.1 Polaribacter sp.
CAGTTTGTAACACAGCTGTTAATCCATCAGTATGTAAAACAGAAACAGTAACAATTACAGTTCAATTAGACAACGATAACGATGGTGACCCAGATATTACAGATTTAGATGATGATAACGATGGAAACCCAGATACATCAGATCCAAATCCGTTAGTGCCAACAGTAGGTTCGGATGCATTAACAGTTGTAGAAGGAGTTGCAGGAGTTGTAAATGTTTTAGCAAATGATGATTATTTACCAGGAGTAAATACAACTATAACAGATGCAGGAACAGGAACAGCAGCGGGATTAATAAGTTTCGATCCATTAACAGGCGAGATGACTTATACGCCAGCAGCCGGAGAAGAAGGAACAACTGTAACAGTAGATTATACAGTTTGTAACACAGCTGTTAATCCATCAGTATGTAAAACAGAAACAGTAACAATAGCTGTAGAAGGAGATACAGATGGTGATGGAATACCAAATGACATTGATTTAGATGATGACAATGATGGTATACCAGATACTGTAGAACAAAATGGTGATCCACTTAGAGATACAGATAAAGATGGAATTCCAGATCATTTAGATTTAGATTCAGATGGTGATGGTGTAAACGATGTTGTAGAAGCAGGTAATGGTGCTTTAGATGCAGATAATGATGGTGTAATAGATGGTGCAGACACAGGTTCTGGTTCTAACGGATTATTTGACGGAGTAGAGGTAACACCAGAAAGTGGAACTATAGATTATACACCAATAGATACAGATAAAGATGGTAAACCAGATTTTCAGGATACAGATGATGATGGTGATGGTATTGAAACAATAGACGAAGATGTAGTATCTGTTAACGGAGACCCAACAGATGATGATACCGATAAAGATGGAATACCAAATTACTTAGATACCGATGATGATGGTGATGGAGTCGATACCTCTGATGAAGATGTAGCTATAATTAATGGAGATCCTACAGATGATGATACCGATAAAGATGGTGTACCAAATTATTTAGATACCGATGATGATGGTGACGGAATTGACACAATTGATGAAGATAATAACGGAGATACTAATTTAAGTAATGATGATGATGACCTAGATGGTATTCCAGATTATTTAGATGCAGATGATACAGATGGCGATGGCGTACCAGATACTGTAGATTTAGATGATGATAATGATGGTATTCCAGATTTTATCGAAAACGGAGGTGATAATAGTTTAGATACAGATAATGATGGTATTCCAGATCATTTAGACCTAGATTCTGATGGAGATGGTTTAACAGATTTAGAAGAATCTGGTTCTGGAGCAGCAGATACAGATAATGATGGAGTTATAGATGGCTCAGACACCGGCTCTGGTTTAAATGGATTATTTGATAGTTTAGAAACATTTGATGATAGCGGAATCTTAAGATATAACGTTAGAAATACAGACGGAGATAGTAAAAAAGATTTCCAAGATATTGATGATGATAATGATGAAATATTAACAATAGATGAATATATGTTAGATTGTGATAACGATCAAATTCCAGATCATTTAGATATTACAAATTGTGATTTAGTTCCGAATGCATTCTCTCCAAACGGAGATGGTAACAACGATACGTTTGTAATACCAGCATTATCTAAATATCCTAACTTTAAATTAGAAATATCTAATAGGTGGGGTAATAAAGTGTACGAGTATAGTAATAATGGTAAAACGAGTCCAGATTGGTGGGATGGTTACTCTACGGGTAGATTAACTCTAAACGATAGCAAACCAGTGCCAACAGGAACTTATTTCTACATTATTTACTTTAACGACGGTGTTAGAAAACCAATTACAGGTTGGGTATATTTAAATAGATAACAGATAAAAAAATAAAGGCAATAAAAATGAAAAAAATAATTGTAATAATTACAGTGCTATTATTTACTGTTTCTGTAAAAGCACAACAAGATCCACAGTATACACAGTATATGTATAACATGAATATCATAAACCCAGCTTATGCTGGGTCATATGATGTTCTAAGTGTAAATCTTTTAGGTAGATCACAATGGGTTGGTATAGACGGAGCCCCAAGAACATTAACATTAGGAATTAACTCGCCAGTAGGTAAAAATGTTGGTTTAGGTTTTTCTGTTATTGTAGATGAAATTGGTCCGGTAGAAGAACAAAATGTTTACGGAGATTTCTCTTACACATTAAAAGTAGGAGAAAATGCGAATTTGGCTTTAGGTATTAAAGCAGGGTTTACATTTTTTAATGTTTGTTTACCGTGTTTAAATACCGTTAATGATAATGACCAAGCATTCATAAATCAGAATGCAAATAAAATTTTACCAAACTTAGGCGCAGGGGCATTTTATTATACCGATAAGTTTTACGCAGGTTTATCAATACCAAATCTTTTACAAACATTTCATTTTGAAAAAGAAGGTGGTCAAGTAACAAGAGCATCAGAAAGAAAACACTTTTTTTTAACAACAGGTTATGTTTTCGATTTATCTAATGATGTTAAATTAAAACCATCTACAATGGTAAAAGCAGCAGAAGGAGCGCCTTTATCTATAGATTTTTCTGGAAACGTTCTTTTATATGATAAATTAGAATTCGGACTTTCTTACAGATTAGACGAATCTGTTTCTGCATTAATTAATGTAAGGGCATCTAGAAGTTTAAGAATAGGGTATGCCTACGATTATACACTAACAAACTTGGGTAATTTTAACTCTGGTTCTCATGAAGTTTTTGTACTATTTAATTTCGATTTTGAAAGAAATAAAATTAAATCTCCAAGATTCTTTTAGTTTTAACACAGCAATTATGAAAAAAACAATACAAATTACAATCGTACTTTTATTTAGTTCTTTAACCATACTTGGGCAAACTAAAGAAACTAAAAAAGCAGATACTTATTTCGAAAACCTATCTTATGTTTATGCAGCAGAAGCTTATGAAGAATTAGCTAAAGAAAACGCAACAGAGCATGTTCTAAAAAGATTAGCAGACAGCTATTATTTAAATGTAAAAATGCAAAAAGCATCAAATGCTTATAAAAAATTATTTAATAAGTTTCCCAACCAATCACCAGAACATATTTTTAGATACGCGCAAACCTTAAGAAGTATAGGTGATTTCGAAGATTCTAACATTTGGATGAAAAAATTTCATGAACAAAAGCAGAATGATTCTAGAGGAGATAACTTTACAAATAATGAGGTAACCTTAGATGAATTAAAAAACGAAAAACCAAATTATACAGTAGTTAATCAAAGAAGTATTAATACAAAATACTCAGATTTTGGAGTAACTGATTACGGAAATACAATTTTATTTTCTTCACCTCGAGAAAGAAATCTATTTGTACAAAGAAGTCATACTAGAAATAATAAGCAATTTTTAGACATTTTTAAAGTTGTCAAAGAAAAAATAACAACTGTAGAAGGTGATGATTCTGATGTTAGACCAATGTTTTCTGATGAGGTAAACTCTAAATATCACGAATCTTCTGTTAGTTTTTCTCCGGATAAAAAAACAATGTATTTTACTAGAAACAATTATGTATCGGGTAAATACAGAGTAGATAAACAAGGATATAATAATTTAAAAATTTTGAAAGCAGAATGGAATTACAATAAATGGGATAACGTAGTAGAATTACCATTTAATAGTAGCGAGTATTCTGTGGGTCACCCGTCTGTTAGTAAAGATGGTAAAAAACTATATTTTGCTTCTGATATGCCTGGTGGAATTGGAGGTACAGACATTTATGTAGTAGAAATTAAAGAAGATGGCGGTTTTGGAGAAGTTCAAAATCTAGGAACTACAGTAAATACAGAAGGTAGAGAAATGTTTCCTTTTATTTCTGATGATGATGTTTTATATTTTTCTTCGGATGGTCATTTTGGTATAGGAGCTTTAGATGTTTTTTCAACAAAAAAAGAAAATGGAACATACACCAAACCAGAAAACTTAAAATCGCCCGTAAATTCTAAATTAGATGATTTTGCTTTTTCTATCAATTCAATTACTAAAAAAGGATATTTATCTTCTAATAGAGAAGGTGGTTTAGGTGATGATGATATTTATGCAGTAGAATCGCTTATCGAACCAGAAGTTACACCGTGCATGCAAATTGTTTCAGGTTTTGTAAAAGATAAAAAATTTCAGAATATATTACCAGGAGCAAAATTAACTTTAAAAGATGATAAAGGTAATATTGTAGAAGAAGTTTACGCAGATGTAAACGCAAAATTCTCTTTTAGTTTGCCTTGTGATAATAAATACACGATTACAGCAATAAAAGAATATTATCAACCAGATACTGTATCTTTTGAAACTACAACAGAACAAAAGGTAGATTTAAAATTAGATTTTGATTTAAAAGTTATATCTGACTTTACTTATAACGAAAGGGGAGAATTAATAATTAAAATTAGACCAATTTATTTTGATTACAATAAATCTAATATTAGAGAAGATGCTGCATTAGAGTTAGATAAAATTGTAAGTATCATGAAAAAGTATGAAAAATTAGTAATAAGATCTAGCTCTCATACAGATGCTAGAGGTACTGAAGCATACAATGAAGCGTTATCAGATAGAAGAGCAAAATCTTCTGTAGCTTATATAATTAATAAAGGCATTTTAAATTATAGAATTTCTGGTAAAGGATACGGAGAAGCAAGGTTGGTAAATAAATGTGTAGATAACAATAGCCATACAAATACTGTTAAATGTTCAGAAGAACAGCATCAAGCAAATAGAAGAACAGAGTTTGTTATCATAAAAATGTAGTAAAAAATACAAACATATAAGAAGAGCCTTTAATTAGGCTCTTTTTTTTTGCCATAAATCTAAGAATTACAAGAAAATGATTAATTTCGCATTCTTATAAGAAAAGAAAGAAAATGAGCGCGAAATTTCCTGAATATAAAGGTCTTGACTTACCAAAAGTTGCAGAAGAAATTCTTAACTACTGGGAAGAAAATAACATATTTGAAAAAAGTGTAACAACAAGAGAAGGTGCAGAACCTTTTGTATTCTTCGAAGGACCACCGTCTGCAAATGGTTTACCAGGTGTTCACCATGTTTTAGCACGTGCTATTAAAGATATTTTTCCACGTTACAAAACCATGAAAGGATACCAAGTTAAGCGAAAAGCTGGTTGGGATACGCATGGGTTACCTATAGAATTAGGTGTAGAAAAAGAGCTTGGAATCACAAAAGAAGATATTGGTAAAAAGATTTCTGTAGAAGATTATAACGCGGCATGTAGAAAAGCGGTAATGCGTTACACAGATATTTGGAACGATTTAACGCAGAAAATGGGTTATTGGGTAGATATGGAAGATCCATATATTACTTATGAACCTAAATATATGGAATCTGTTTGGTGGTTGTTAAAAGAAATCTACAGTAAAAAGTTAATTTACAAAGGATATACAATTCAGCCATATTCACCAAAAGCAGGTACAGGATTAAGTTCTCACGAGTTAAATCAACCCGGAACTTACCAAGATGTAACAGATACAACTATTGTTGCACAATTTAAAGCAATAGAAAGTACATTGCCAGAATTCTTACAAAATGAAGGTGCAATTAACTTTATTGCTTGGACAACAACGCCTTGGACACTGCCAAGTAATACCGCATTAACGGTTGGGCCAAAAATAGAATATGTTTTAGTAGATACTTATAATCAGTATACATTTAAACCAACAAAAGTTGTGTTGGCTAAGAAATTAGTTGGTAAGCAGTTTGGTGGTAAAAACAATGTACAAGTAGAAACTTTAGAAGAGTTAAAAGCATACAATTCTGGCGATAAAAAGATTCCTTTTTACATTGTAAAAGAATTTGTAGGTAAAGATTTAGTAGGTATTAAATACGAGCAGTTATTGGATTATGGTTGTGAGTTTGAGAACAAACAAGACGCTTTTAGAATAATTTCTGGAGATTTTGTAACCACAGAAGATGGTACAGGTATTGTACACACAGCACCAACTTTTGGCGCAGATGATGCTTTGGTAGCAAAACAAGCTTCACCAGAAATTCCGCCTTTATTAATAAAAGATGAAAACGATAATTTAGTTCCTTTAGTAGATTTACAGGGTAGATTTAGAAAAGAAATTAAAGATGATATTTATGGTTTTGCTGGAGAATATGTAAAAGCAGAATATTTAAATGAAAAAGATTTAGAAGAAGAATTAAAAATTCAAAAAGGGAATTTAACAGAGGTTTTAAAAAATCAAGATAAATATTTATCTGTAGATGAACGTTTAGGACTAAAGTTAAAGAATGAAAATAAAGCTTTTAAAGTAGAAAAATACAAGCATAGTTACCCAAATTGTTGGCGTACAGATAAACCAATTTTATACTATCCACTAGACTCTTGGTTTATAAAAGTAACAGATGTAAAAGATAGAATGCATAGCTTAAACAAAACTATTAACTGGAAACCAGAATCTACGGGTACTGGCCGTTTTGGTAATTGGTTAGCAAATGCAAACGACTGGAATTTATCAAGATCTCGTTATTGGGGAATACCGTTGCCAATTTGGAGAACAGAAGATGGTAAAGAAGAAATTTGTATTGGTTCTGTAAAAGAATTAAAACAAGAAATGGCAAAAGCTGTACAAGCTGGCGTTTTAGCAAAAGATATTTTCGAAGATTTTGAAGTTGACAATAATTCTGATGAAAACTATGCAAAATTAGATTTACATAAAAACATTGTAGATCAAATTATTTTAGTTTCTGCTTCTGGGCAGCCAATGAAAAGAGAAAGTGATTTAATAGATGTTTGGTTCGATTCTGGTTCTATGCCTTATGCACAATGGCACTATCCGTTCGAAAATAAACAGAAAATTGATGGTAACGAATCTTTTCCGGCAGATTTTATTGCAGAAGGAGTAGATCAAACAAGAGGTTGGTTTTATACTTTACATGCAATTGCTACAATGGTTTTTGATTCGGTAGCTTATAAAAATGTTGTTTCTAATGGATTAGTTTTAGACAAAAACGGACATAAAATGTCTAAACGTTTAGGTAATGCAACAGATCCTTTTACAACATTATCAACATACGGTGCAGATGCAACACGTTGGTATATGATTTCGAATGCAAATCCTTGGGACAATTTAAAGTTTGATTTAGAAGGAATCGAAGAGGTAAAACGTAAATTCTTCGGAACACTTTACAACACATATTCTTTCTTTACTTTATATACAAACATTGATGGTTTTGCTTATAAAGAAGATGATATCGCTTTAGAAAACAGACCAGAATTAGATCGATGGATTTTATCTGAATTACATACATTAATTGCAAAAGTAGATAAGTTTTATTCAGAATACGAACCAACAAGAGCTGCCAGAGCAATATCAGACTTTACACAAGATTATTTAAGTAACTGGTATGTGCGTTTAAGTAGAAGAAGGTTTTGGAAAGGAACTTACGAAACAGATAAAATTTCTGCATATCAAACATTGTATACTTGTATGAATACAATTGCTAAGTTAAGTGCGCCAATTGCTCCGTTTTTTATGGATCGATTGTATCAAGATTTAAATTCTGTAACAGGTAAAGAATCATCAGAAAGTATTCATTTATCAGATTTTCCAAAATACGACGAAAGTTTTGTAGATAAGAGTTTAGAGCGTAAAATGGAAAATGCACAAACAATATCTTCTTTAGTATTATCATTAAGAGCAAAGGAAAAGATAAAAGTGCGTCAACCATTACAAAAAATTATGATTCCGGTTGATACAGCACAACAAAAAGAAGAAATTTTAGCAGTAGCCAACTTAATTAAAAACGAAGTAAACGTAAAAGAGATTACTATTTTAGACGATGCTTCAGATATTTTAATCAAACAAATTAAGCCTAATTTTAAAGCTTTAGGGCCAAAATTTGGTAAAGACATGCGTTTTATTGCGGCAGAAGTGCAAAAATTTAACCAAGAAGATATTAACAAAATAGAAAAAGATAAAAACATTTCTCTTGACGTTAATGGAAAAAATATTACTTTAGAACTTTCAGATGTAGAGATATCATCTAAAGATATAGAAGGCTGGTTAGTTGCAAATGAGGGATCGTTAACAGTTGCTTTAGATGTTACAATAACGGAAGGGTTACGTAAAGAAGGAGTTGCTAGAGAATTGGTAAACAGAATTCAGAATGCGCGTAAAGACACAGGTTTAGAAGTAACAGATAAAATAAAGTTAACAGTTTTAAATTTCGATAACTTACAAAAATCTATTTTAGATAATAAAGACTACATTATGAGTGAAACACTAACCAAAGAATTGGTTTTTGTAGACGAGTTAACTAATGGTACCGAAATTGAATTTGATGCCATTAAAAGTAGAATTTTAATAGAAAAAATGTAAGAATATGTCAGATGTTAAGTTAAAATATTCAGATGCTGATTTACAAGAATTTAAGGAGATTATAGAGAAGAAAATTGCCAGAGCAAAGGCAGATTTAGCTTTGTTAGAAAGCTCTTATAAAAATGATGCAAGTAATGGTACAGACGATACTTCTCACTCTTTTAAATCTTTTGATGAAGGTTCTGAAGTTATGAGCAAAGAAGCAAATGTGCAGTTAGCAATTAGGCAAGAAAAGTTTATTAGAGACCTTAAAAATGCTTTAATTCGAATAGAAAATAAAACGTACGGTATTTGCAGAGTAACACGTAAATTAATACAAAAAGAACGTTTAAAGTTAGTGCCACACGCTACTCTAAGTATCGAGGCAAAACGCAAACAATAATTTAAAAAAGCTTTCAAATAACTTGAAAGCTTTTTTTAAATCAGCAAACTAAATAATATGCGTAAATTTTTTTTGCTTTTATTAAGTTTTATTACTTCGGTTACTGTCTGTCAAAAAAAGGTTTTAAAAAAAATTACAAGTACTGCAACAGAAGTAGCAATTTCTACGGAAGGATTAGATAGTTTTACTTTAGAAAACTCTAATTCTAAATTTATAGAAGTCTTTTTGTATGCAGAAAATCCAAATAAGCAACACATTATTGTTGATGAGAATAATAATGAATTAGAAATTAAATTTAAAATTGCGAATTTAAAAACACCAGAAACGGTTTTTAGAAAATACATTACAGAAAGGTTAAAAAGAGCATCTGCAACTATAAAATTACCCAAAAATATTAATGTTGTCATTTTTGGTGATTATATTAATATACATAGTAAAAGTTTTAGAGGAAACTTAAGAATGTTTTTAGAAAACGGTATCGTAAAATTAGATACAATACAAAAAGATTTAGAGTTAAAAATGTTTGCCGGTAACGTTTTTGGCAACTTTAAAAATACAAATTTAAATGTGATTTCTAAAAACGGAAAGATAAAAATAGATAGTGTTTTTTATCAAAAAAAACATCAAGAAATAAATAGTAAGAATTTTAAAAAACTTACTATTACCTCAAATAAAGGGAATATTTACTTAACACACTTATAAAGACAATAATATTGTTATTTTTGTGAGCACAAATTAGAAAAAATGTCAAAAAAGAAACTGGCAATATTTACAATAGTAGTTGCTATTTTATTAGATCAAATTATTAAAATTTATGTAAAAACCAATTTTGCTTTGGGTGAAGAGGTATTGGTTTTCGATTGGTTTCGAATTCATTTTACAGAAAATAATGGGATGGCAATGGGCTTTGAGTTTGGCGGTAAAGCCGGTAAACTATTTTTAACTTTATTTAGATTGGTGGCAGTTTCTGCAATAATTTATTGGTTAATTGGCAATATCAAAAGAAAAGTACATAACGGTGTAATAATTGCGATTTCATTAATTTTTTCTGGTGCAGTAGGTAATATTATAGATTCTGTTTTTTATGGTATTATTTTCGATCATTCTAATCATCAAGTAGCAACATTATTTTCAGATAAACCTTACGGAAACTTGTTTTACGGTAAAGTTGTAGATATGTTTTATTTTCCTATTTGGCAAGGAACTTTACCAGATTGGATTCCTGTAATTGGTGGCGACTTTTTTACCTTTTTTCAATATATATTTAATCCTGCAGATGCTTTTATTAGTGTTGGTGTAGCGCTTTTATTTATCTTTAGTAAACAAGCTTTTCCAAAAGAAGAGCAAACAGTAGAAGAATAAACTTTTAGTATCTTTAGAAAAAGATTTAAAATGCGTTTTCTAAAATATGCTTTGGTGTTTTTCTTTGGTTTTATGCTTGCAAAATTGTGGTATAAAAAAGAGAGTGATACCGTTAAAAAAGAAGAAATTCAGGTTGTTGTAAATTCAATTAAAAATTTAAGTAAGCTAGTTGTCTCTAAAGCTAGTTTTTCTGAAGTCTATAATTATTCAGACTCAAAAAAATATTTTTATAATTATCTTTCTTTTGATAAAAAAGCTATTGTTACTGTAAATGCAAATGTAGAAGTTGGTTATGATTTATCTAAATTAGAAATTCAAATAGATTCTATTGGTAAAACTATTTACATCAATAAAATACCTAAAGAAGAGATTAACATTTCCCCAGACATTAAATATTTTGATTTACAGCAAAGTAGTTTCAATTCCTTTTCAAATTCTGATTTAAATAAAATCAATAAAAATAGTATTCTTAAAATAGAAGAAACTATAGAGTTAACGGCTTTAAAACAAAAAGCTAAAGAAAGACTCTTAGAAGAATTGTCTAAGTTATATCAACTAACTGCAATTTATAATTGGCAAGTTGTAGATAATACAAAAGAAAATTTATTGAATTCCTTTACAAAATTAAAGCAATAAAAAAGAGCTATCAAAATTAAATCTGATAGCCCTTTTTAAATTAAGTTGATTATTAAAACTATTCAGTTTTTGTCAATCTTTTAGTAATCATTTTTTTATTATTATTAATTCTCAGAATAAATACACCAATTGGTAAATCTGAAATATCAATATTATTATCAGAAATATAATCCTTATGTGTTTTCACTAATTTTCCTGACATATCATAAATATTAATATTTGCTTTTTCGATTCCTAATCTAATTTTAATGTTATTTTTTGATGGATTTGGATATAACAGAACATTACTACTGGTAAATGAAAAATCTGAAATACTAAGTGTTGTTATATTTAATATTTGAGAAACATCTGTTGCTGCATTGTAATTATTATTTCCAGGTTGAGATGCTGTTATTGTAACGTTTCCTGTTCCAATAACTGTAATCATATTTCCATTGATTGTTGCAATAGAAGTATCTGAGCTGCTATATGTAATAGTAAGACCAGATGTTGATGTTGCTGTTAGCTCAAAACTATCTTCATCATCATGAGTTATAGGGTCAAAAGTAATGTTTTGATTTGCTTTGGTTATTGTCAAATCATCCGTTGTAAAAGAGATTGCATAGTTGCTGTTGGCTAGCGAAGAAGAGATGGCATACGTA
>JAHDHO010000225.1 GCA_020631275.1 Polaribacter sp.
AAATTTACAATCATTAACAGGTTTTTATAAATAAATAACAATTTAATTTACGAATTCTAATTGTTATCTCACGAATTCTAAAACAGGCAAAATTTAAGCTTTCTTCTAAACTACTTTTACCGTGTAATAACACTAAAAAAGTAGAAATCATGAGAAACATTTTAAGAAAAACACTTGCTGTATCGTCTTTATTAATAGCATCTAGCATTTTTATTAGTTGCGATTCAACATTAGAAAAAAAAGCCCCAGAAAATTTAGCTATTGTAGAAACCTCTAAAGAAATTATAGAAGAAAACACAAACATCACCTACAAAAAACCTATCGTTTTTATTGCTGGTTTTGACAAAGGAAATGAAACCTTTTACAAAGATGCCAGAAAATATTTTACCGAAGAAGGTTTAAAAGTAATTGATGGTAAATATTCTTTAGAAGAAATTATTTTATGGCTTAACGAAAACGGAAACAATCAACCTTATGGCGAAATTCATATTGTAAATAAAAGCAATCCTTTTAAAGGTATGAATTTAGAAACAGTGGTTCGAGGAGACAAAATTACATCAGAAACTTTAAGAAAAACAATTACTCAAGGTACTTTACCTAAATTACAAAATGTAGTAAATGTAAATTCTAAAATAATTTTTCATGCATCTGGTCTTGTAGAAAATAAAGAGCTTTTAAAAACACTTAAAGATGCATTTTACGCTAAAAACAATCCAAAAGTAGTAGCATCACCATATCATACAATTTTTGGTGGCCGATTTTCTAATCATTACTTAGCACAACCATATTATGTTTTTTATCCTACTTCATATTCTCCTGGTAAAATGGATCTTTCTAAAGAAATTGCAAAAAAATATCCGGAGGAAAAAGATATTGATTGGTATGATGCACTAAATAATGAAGAAGAAAGATATGTTGGAGAGCCTTATACAACACAGTTTTCTATACCAATTAAATGGGAATTTGATTATTATAATACTGATAATGAAATGCCAAAATTTAAATCTGTAGATGAATTAAAAGATTGGATTGAAACCCAAGAAGATTTAATGTATGATATAGAAAGGTATAATGTTTCTATCGATAAATATAGATGGAACTGGTCTGTAAAAGCAAGTAAACTAGTAATTAGAGGTAGAACAACTGGGTTATGTGTTTTAAAACCTTTAATTAAACCTTATGGTGAATTAGAACACGTAAAGCCAGATACTAGCAACAAGCGTTTGTATGCTTTAAAATAAAGTGAATTAGAGAAAGTTGTTGTAAAAAACGTCATTACCCAAAATTTAAAATGGTGTAATGGCGTTTAAATTAGTAAGTTTGTTTAAATGAAAAAAAGCATTGTAAATTTATTTAGTTTTAAAAAATTATACCTTAAAGAGGTAATATTTTTTCTAATCTTATGTTTAAGTTTTAATGTTTTTTCTCAAGATTCAATTATAGAAGAAATTACTGCTTTTAAAGATTTTGAAAATTCATCAATTTTAGAAATTACTCAAGACAACAACCAAACAATTTGGTTAAGAACAAACAAAGGTTTATTAAATTATAATGGAAAACATTTTTCTAAAAGTTTTAAAAATAGAGCAATTGATTCCAATTTAAGCACCAGCCTATTTATTAATAACGATTCCATTTTTATTGGTAATACTAAAGAACTAATTTTAATTACAAATAATAATGTTTTTACTTTTGAAGCAAAAGGTGTAAACAAAATTTTTAAGCACAAAAACATTTATTACGTTGCATCTAACCACGGTATTTATCATTTTAATAAGAATTATCTACAACCTTTAAAAACTACTTATAATTTAGATTTTTCGATTATTAATGATATCATTTTTCACAATAATAACTTTATTGTTGCTGCCAATAGTGGACTCTGGCTTTTATCTGATTTGTTTAATCCTGAGACAATTTCTTTAATTTCAAAAGGTAATTTTAGTAATTTTAAAATGTATCAAAATAAATTATTTGTTTTAAAAAATAAGCAAACTATTTTTCAGTTAAATCCTAACAAACAATTAATAGAAAAGTATACTTCTGATGAAGATATTAATTTTGAAGTTGTTTCAGATCAATTATATTTATTTTCTAAACAAACAGGTATAAATTTATTAAATGCAGAAACTTTTATTTTTAAAAAAAGAATAAATAAATACAATAGTAAAATTAATTCTAATACCATAAATGCTGTTTTTGAAGATATAAAAGGAAATGTATTTT
>JAHDHO010000039.1 GCA_020631275.1 Polaribacter sp.
AAAACAAATTTTATGAGTATTTTTTATGTAATTATTGGTTTAGTTATGTTGGTTGTGGGTGGTGAGTTTTTAGTAAAATCTTCTATAGGTTTATCTTTTAAATTAAATATCTCTAAAATGGTTATTGGCATGACGGTAGTTTCTTTTGCTACTTCAGCACCAGAGTTGCTGGTAAGTTTGCAAGCTGCTTTAGATGGCTCGCCTGCAATTGCAATAAATAATGTTATTGGCTCAAATATTGCAAATATTGGTTTAGTTTTAGGTATTACAGCGATTATTGGACCAATAGCTGTAGATAAAGGATTCTATAAATTGAATTGGCCAGTTATGATGGTGTTTTCTTTGGTTCTTTATTATTTCTTAAAAAACGACAATATTCTAACTACAGCAGAAGGGATTATTTTATTAGTAGGTTTAGCTGTTTTTTTATTTGTTTTAATAAGGAATGCTCGTAAAGAAGAAGTTACTTTAGAAGAGGTAGATGAAGCTTTAGAGTCTATTGGTTATGGCAAAATTTTTATTTGGTTATTAATTGGAGCTATTGCGCTTTATTATGGATCTGAATTTTTAGTAGATGGGGCAAAGGATATTGCAAAAAATATGGGTGTTAGTGAAGGTGTAATCTCTATTACAATGATTGCAATTGGTACAAGTGTTCCTGAGTTGGCTGCATCTGTAATAGCTGCTGTTAAAGGTGAAAAAGCAATATCTTTAGGAAACTTAATTGGTTCTAATATATTTAATATAGCATCTGTGCTAGGTGTGACTTCGTTGGTGAAAAATATCTATGTTACAGAAGATCAAATTTTGTCTAGAGACATCTTTTGGATGTTAGGTTTTGCTGGTATCTTAATTCCGTTAGTATTTCTGCCTAAAAAATACGTTTTAAGTAGGTTTAAAGGTATATTTCTATTTGTTGGTTATGTACTATTTATCTATTTAGTTCTTTAAAAAAAAGACAATAAAAAAGCTCGCAAATTGCGAGCTTTTTTATTTAATTATTAGTCTTAGCTAATATTTGCAGACTTTACAGTCTTTATAATTCTACCAGCAATTTTGTATGGATCTCCATTAGAAGCAGGTCTTCTGTCTTCTAACCATCCTTTCCAACCTTTTTCTACTGTAATAATAGGTATTCTTATTGATGCACCTCTATCTGAAACACCGTAAGAAAAGTCGTGAATAGATGCAGTTTCATGATCTCCTGTTAAACGTTGGTCGTTAAATTCTCCATATACTTCAATATGTTCTTTTACAACAGGTCTAAATGCTTCACAAATTTTCTCGTAAGTTTCTTTAGAACCACAAGTTCTTAAAACTTCATTAGAAAAGTTTGCGTGCATACCAGAACCATTCCAATCCATATCTTTCCCTAAAGGTTTTGGATGGTACTCTATGTAATAACCATATTGTTCAGATAATCTGTCTAATAAGTATCTAGCAATCCAGATTTCATCTCCTGCTTTCTTTGCGCCTTTAGCAAATAATTGAAACTCCCATTGGCCAGATGCAACTTCTTGGTTAATACCTTCGAAATTTAAACCTGCATCAATACAAAGATCTGCATGTTTTTCAACTAAAAGTCTTCCGTGAGTGTTTTTTCCTCCTACAGAACAATAGTACATTCCTTGTGGAGCTGGATAACCACCAATAGGGAAACCTAATGGTAATTGCGTTTTAGTATCCATAATAAAATATTCTTGTTCGAAACCAAACCAGAAATCATTATCATCATCATCAATTGTAGCTCTACCATTAGAAACGTGAGGAGTACCATCAGCATTTAAAACTTCAGTCATAACTAAATAACCATTAATTCTTGCAGGATCTGGATAAATAGCAACAGGTTTTAATAAACAATCAGAGTCACCTCCAGAAGCTTGTTTTGTAGATGAACCATCAAAAGACCAATTACTTAATTCTTCAACTGTTCCTTGAAAGTTTTCGTGTTCTTCAACTTTGGTTTTACTTCTCATGTTTTGAGTTGGATAATATCCATCTAACCAAATGTATTCTAATTTAATTTTTGCCATAATAAATAATTGTGTATGATGTTAACATTACAAAAATGAAATATTTTACCTACATATCAAAAAAAATAGGGGTAAAATGTCTAATTTTGCAAAAAAATAATTTAATCCCTAATTTTAAAGGGGGTCATTTATTTATAAGTAAAAAAAAGCTTAAAAAAATAACAATATGTCAATTATTAGATTCGATGCTTTGAGAGAAACTTTAAAAAGGAAACCTATAAAAGTTCTGCAAAGCGAAAAAAGATCAACACTTTTTGGTCAGAATGTATTTAATAAATATGCTATGCAGCAGTACCTTACACGCTCTGCTTATGAAAGTGTAATGAATGCTATTGAACATGGTACAAGAATAGATAGAAAGATTGCAGATCAAGTTGCGGTAAGCATGAAAGATTGGGCAATGTCTAAAGGCGCTACTCATTACACACATTGGTTTCAGCCTTTAACGGGTGCTACTGCAGAAAAACATGATGCTTTTTTTGAGTCTATAAATGGTAGTTTGGCAATGGAAAAGTTCGACGGAGAACAATTAGTTCAACAAGAACCAGATGCTTCTAGTTTTCCAACAGGTGGTATAAGAAATACTTTCGAAGCTAGAGGATACACCGCTTGGGATCCTACGTCACCAGCATTTATTTATGAAAGAACATTGTGTATTCCTACAATTTTTGTTGCTTATACAGGTGAAGCTTTAGATAACAAAACACCGCTTTTAAGAGCTTTACAAGCTATAGATACTCATGCTACAGCTGTTTGCAAATATTTTGATAAGACAATTAGTAAAGTAAATGCTACTTTAGGGTGGGAACAAGAATTTTTCTTAGTTGATAATGCACTGGCATTGTCTAGACCAGATATTCAATTAACAGGAAGAACTTTATTAGGTCATTTCTCTGCAAAAGGACAACAGTTAGATGATCATTATTTTGGTATTATACCAGTTAGGGTTATGAGTTTTATGCAAGATTTAGAAGAAGAATGTATGCTTTTAGGAATTCCTGTAAAAACAAGGCATAATGAAGTTGCTCCGAATCAGTTTGAAGTTGCTCCTATTTTTGAAGAAGCAAACTTAGCAGTAGATCATAATTCTTTGTTGATGGATGTTATGCAAAAAGTTGCAAAGCGACACAATTTTAGAGTTCTTTTTCACGAAAAGCCATTTGCTGGCATTAACGGTTCTGGTAAACATAATAATTGGTCTTTATCATTAGATAATGGTACAAACTTGCTGAGTCCGGGTAAAACACCAATGAAGAATCTTCAATTTCTTACATTTTTTGTAAATACAATTAAGGCTGTTTACGAATATGAAGAATTATTAAGAGCATCTGTAGTATCTGCAGGAAACGACTTTAGATTAGGTGCAAGTGAAGCACCACCTTCAATAATTTCTGTATTTATAGGAAATCAATTATCGGCAGTCTTAGACGAATTAGAAAATGTAACAAAAGGAAAGTTATCTCCTCAAGAAAAAACCGATTTAAAATTAAATATTATAGGTAAAATTCCGGAAATTTTATTAGATAATACAGATAGAAATAGAACATCTCCTTTTGCTTTTACTGGTAATAAGTTTGAATTTAGAGCAGTAGGGTCTTCTGCCAATTGCGCAGGACCAATGACCGTTTTAAATACAATTGTAGCAAAACAATTAAAAGAATTTAAAATTGAAGTAGATAAATTAATTGAGTCTAAAAGTCTTAAAAAAGACGAGGCAGTCTTTAATGTTTTAAGAGAATATATTAAAGAATCTAAAAAAATTAGATTTGATGGTGATGGTTATGGAGATGCTTGGGAAAAAGAAGCGAAGAAAAGAGGATTAAGTAATAATAGAAATACACCAGAAGCTCTTAAAGTAATTGCTTCTAAAAAAACAGTAGCTTTATACGAAGAAATGGATGTAATGAGCAAGGTAGAAATAGAGGCTCGTTATGAAATTAAATTAGAAGAATACACAAAACGTTTGCAAATAGAAAGTAGAGTTTTGGCAGATATATCAAGAAACCATGTTGTGCCAACTGCAATAATTTATCAAAATACTTTATTAGAAAACACAAAGAATTTAAAAGAAATTTTTGGTGAAGAATTTAGAAAAATTGCAAAAGAGCAATTAGAGTTAATTATGGTAATATCTAACCATATTACAGAAATTAATGCTTTGGTTATTAAAATGGAAGAGCAAAGAGCGAAAGCAAATAAACAAAATGGATTAAAATCTGCAGAACAATATTGCAATAAAGTAAAACCGTTTTTCGAAAAAATTCGTTTTCATTGCGATCAATTAGAAACTATGGTAGATGATAATATTTGGCCTTTAACAAAATACCGAGAGTTGTTATTTACAAGATAAAAATATAACAAAACAAGTATGGCTTTTTTTAATCAAAAGACTAAATTTGCATCAACAACAACACAATAACATGAGTAAAGAAGTTTCTAAAAGATACGCGCAAAGAGGTGTTTCTGCATCAAAAGAAGATGTACATAATGCAATCAAAAATATAGATAAAGGTTTATTTCCGAAGGCATTTTGTAAAATTGTGCCAGATTATTTAACAAACGATTCAGATTATTGCTTAATCATGCATGCAGATGGTGCAGGTACAAAATCTTCATTAGCATATATGTACTGGAAAGAAACTGGTGATATTTCTGTCTGGAAAGGTATTGCTCAAGATGCTTTAATAATGAATATCGACGATTTGTTATGTGTTGGTGCTACAGATAATATTATGTTATCTTCGACAATTGGCCGTAATAAAAGTAAAATTCCTGGTGAAGTTTTATCAGCAATTATAAATGGTACCGAAGAATTAATTGAAGATTTAAAGAAATTTGGAGTTACAATTCATTCTACTGGAGGTGAAACAGCAGATGTTGGTGATTTAGTGCGTACAATTATTGTAGATTCTACAGTAACTGCAAGAATGAAACGCACGGATGTAATTGACAACGCCAATATAAAAGTCGGTGATGTAATTGTTGGTTTAGAATCTTTTGGACAAGCAACTTATGAAACTGAATATAATGGCGGAATGGGTTCTAACGGATTAACATCAGCTAGACACGATGTTTTTCATAAATATTTAGCCGAAAAATATCCAGAAAGTTTTGACGCAGCTGTGCCAGAAGATTTAGTGTATTCTGGTAATACAAAATTAACAGATAAAGTAGAAAATTCTCCTATCGATGCTGGTAAATTGGTTTTATCACCAACAAGAACCTATGCACCTATCATAAAAGAAATTTTAAATAATTTTTCTTCGGATAAAGTACATGGTATGATTCACTGTTCTGGTGGTGCACAAACTAAAATTTTACACTTTGTAGACAATTTACATATTGTAAAAGATAATATGTTCGAAATACCACCATTATTTAAATTGATTCAAGAACAATCTAAAACAGATTGGAAAGAAATGTATCAAGTATTTAATTGTGGTCATAGAATGGAAATATATGTTTCTCCTGAAATAGCAGAGAACATTATAGAAATTTCTAAATCTTTTAATGTAGACGCTAAAATTGTAGGTAGAGTAGAAGCATCTGATTCAAAAAAATTAACAATTAAAAGTGAGTTTGGTACATTTGAGTATTAAACAAAAACAAATAATTTGAATAAAAAACTCTAAACAATATTGTTTAGAGTTTTTTTGTAATTTATCTTTTCGTAAAAATAAAATCAATTTTAAAATCGTTGTTAGAAACTATAGCTTTTAAAAGTTTATTGTCTTTGTAATATTTAATTTTTGTTGGGAATTCATTTTCTAAATTTTCACAAGTAAAGGAAGTGTCGGTTTGTTCTGTAAACTTAAAAAGAGTAGCAATTTCATTTACACCAATAACTTTTAAAAATAAGGTGTCTTTTACCTTAATAATTTCCATTTCCTCGTAAAAAGTTGTGTCTTTACCCTTTAGAGTTATACCTTCTCCTTTAAAATTTTTATGCCACGTTTCATAAGTAATAGTAGTATCAGGCTTTTCTAGGCGAATCCATTTTCCAATTAAAAACGAAGGTTTTTGTATGTCCGTTTTTTTATTTTCACATGATAAAAACAGCATTAATATGGTTAAAAATAGAATTGGTTTCATTCTTAAAGTTTAGAAATATTCAAATATACTCAAAATGAAACATTTAAATTTCAGAGAAAAATTGTAAATTCGCAATCCAAGAAAAGAGTAGAAGATGTTAGATAAATTAAGAATTGTTAAGCAGCGTTATGATGAGGTTTCTGATTTGATTATTCAACCAGAAATTATCATGGATCAAAAGCGTTACGCGCAATTAATGAAAGAATATAAAGATTTAGGTGATGTTGTTAAAAAGGGTGATGAATATCAAACTTTAACAAATAACATAGAAGAAGCTAAAGAAATATTAGCCGATGGTTCTGATGCAGAGATGAACGAAATGGCAAAAATGGAAATTGAAGAAGCAAATGTTAGAATTCCTCAATTAGAAGAAGAAATAAAAATATTATTAATACCTAAAGATCCAGAAGATTCTAAAAATGCGGTTGTAGAATTACGTGCCGGAACTGGTGGAGATGAAGCAAGTATTTTTGCAGGAGATTTATTTAGAATGTATTCTAAGTATTGCGAAAGTAAAGGTTGGAAAGTTTCTACTGTAGATTATTCTGAAGGAACGAATGGTGGTTTTAAAGAAATTCAGTTTGAAGTTTCTGGTAATGATGTATATGGTACTTTAAAATTTGAAGCAGGTGTGCATCGAGTACAGAGAGTTCCGCAAACAGAAACTCAAGGTAGAGTGCACACATCTGCTGCAACATGTATGGTTTTTCCAGAAGCAGAAGAATTTGATGTAGAAATTAATCCGAAAGATGTAAGAATAGACTTTTTCTGTTCTTCTGGTCCTGGTGGACAATCTGTAAACACTACATATTCTGCGGTACGTTTAACACACATTCCTACCGGTTTAGTAGCACAATGTCAAGATCAAAAATCGCAGCATAAAAATAAAGAAAAAGCATTTAAAGTTTTGCGTTCTAGATTGTATGATATGGAGCTAGAAAAGAAAAATGCAGAAGATGCTTTAAAACGTGGTTCTATGGTTTCTTCTGGAGATAGAAGTGCAAAAATTAGAACCTATAATTATGCCCAAGGTAGAGTTACAGATCACAGAATTGGTTTGTCTTTATATGATTTACCAAATATTGTAAATGGTGATATTCAAAAAATAATTGACGAGTTAATGCTAGCAGAAAATACAGAAAAGCTTAAAAGTTTAAACGACGGAATTTAATTTTTCTGGTATTATATAAAAAAGCCTCAGATTTTAATCTGAGGCTTTTTTTATTTCAGTTATTTTTTAAATGAAATGAACTAATGTTATTTTTAGGTTGAAGGTATCTTTACATTAAAATAAATATTATGATAGCTACAAAAATTATAGGATTAACGTCTGCTTTAACAAAGAGTAAGAAAGCAAAAATAGGTTTACTGTTATTAGAAATAGCAATTATTGCAGTTGCTTATAAAAGTGGTAAAAAAGATAAAGTAAGTTTAGATACAGATGAAAGTATGTAAAATAAAAAAGCGATTAAAGTTCTTGAAGAACTAATAACCGCCTTTTTTGCGTTAAACAAATATTCGTTAAAAAATCCAATATAAATTATACAATTTGGGGGAATTTGATTTAATAACACTACAAAGATATTGTAGTTTAGAATATTTCACAATCCCTGAAATCAGTGAATTTTTAGTATCCCCGAATTCAGGGATGCATTACCCTGAATTCGGGGATTGGTAAATTATTTACCGAATAAATGTAATTCTGTAAACTCTTTGTTTATAGTGATAGATTGATTTTTATCATTATTTATATTGTCTAATTCAATTTCTACATTATCTATCTGAACAGATTGAATTGCAAATGGTAAATTGTGAAAGATGATTTTAAAATTATTGTACTTCGCATCAAAATCTCCAGATTTGTGTTGCTGTAAAATTAATTCTTCTTTTTTACCTGTAACTTTAAAAGTTCGCAAGCTAAATCTTCCTTTTTTATAATCGTAACCATCATGGGCATCATCAAATAGTTGAGAGGTTTCTTTGCCTTTTTTGTAATAAACATCTAATGTTATTTCATCAAATTCTTTTTCACCTACATATTGTTGCACAGGATACTTAGGTATAACAGCACCCTCTTTTATAAATATTGGCATACTATCAATATCAGCATCAACCCACATTTCTTTTCCTCCTTCTACAACTTCGTTTGTCCAGAAATTATACCATTTACCTCTTGGTATATACATTCTTCTACCTTTAGCATTTGGTTCTATAATCGGACAAATCAAAATTTGTTCTCCATAGACAAACTCATCACTTCTGTAATGCGTAGAAGTATCTTCTTGATCGTATAAAACCAAAGATTTTAAAATCGGACTTCCGTCATTTATATATTTCCAAAAAGCTGTGTATAAATATGGTAATAATTGATATCTAAGCTCTACAAACTTTCTAACGATATCTGTTATTTCAGTACCAAAAACCCAAGGTTCTTGGTCTCCATGATCTCCAGAAGAATGTACTCTACAAAATGCATGAAATACACCTAACTGAATCCATCTGGCAAATAACTCTCCCTGAGGTTGTTCAGCAAACCCACCAATGTCGCTACCTGCAAAAGAGAAACCAGACATGGCCATTCTTTGTGCTTGGTTGTTTGCAATTGCTAAATGTTCCCAAGTTGCTACATTATCTCCCATCCAAGTAGATGTGTAGCGTTGCGCACCAGAATATGCAGATCTTGTTATTACAAAAGGTCTTTTTGGATATGCATATTTTTTTAAACCATGGTAAGTAGCACGTGCCATTTGTGTACCATAAATATTGTGTGCTTTTCTATGAGAACAAGGGTTGCCATCATAATCATGACGAACATCATTAGGAAAAGATTTATTAGGAACATCCATTACTGCAGGTTCATTCATATCATTCCAAACACCTTTTACACCAATATCTTCTATCAATTCTTTAAATAAACCAGACCACCATTCTCTAACTTCTGGTTTTGTGTAATCTGGAAAATAACATTCTCCGGGCCAAACTTTTCCTTTCATATAAGGTCCGTCGGCTCTTTTACAAAAATAATCTTTGTCTAAAGCTTCTTTAAATACATCGTATTCTAAATCTATTTTAATTCCTGGGTCTATAATTACAACAGTTTTAAAACCGTCTTCTTCTAATTCTCTAACCATTCTCTTAGGATCTGGAAAATGATTTTTATCCCAAGTAAAACATCTAAAACCATCCATATAATCGATATCTAAATAAATGGCATCACAAGGAATTTGTAAATCTCTAAATGTTTTTGTGATTTGTTTTACATTACTTTCTGGGTAATAACTCCATTTACATTGATGAAAACCTAATGCCCATAATGGTGGTAATGCATGTGGCTTACCAGTGAGGTCTGTATAATTCTTAACTACATCGTCCATTTTAGGACCGTAGATAAAATAGTAATTCATTTCACCACCTTGCGCCCAAAAACTTGCTACATTTCTTCTTTCGTGTGCAAAGTCAAAATGAGTTTTAAAAGTATTATCAAAGAAAATTCCGTAAGATTTATTGTCTTGTATTGCTGTGTAAAACGGTATTGCTTTGTATATAGGATCTGTATTTTTGCCAAAAGCATAAGAATCTGTTGCCCAATTTTCGAAGCGTTTTCCTTTTAAATTTACTTCTACAGGTTTGTCTCCTAAGCCATAAAAACTTTCTCCTTTTTGACAAATTTTACTCATTTTTACTATGTCACCACCAAACTCATAACTTTCTTCCCAATGAAAACCAATTTCGTCTTCATTGATAAGCTTATTGTCTACAGCATCATATAGTTTAACTTGTAAACTTTGTTTTTCTACTTTACAAATAAGCTTAGATGTTGTAATAATATAATTTTTATCGTCTTCAGAAACATCTAAAAAACTATATCCTCTACTTGCATGTATGGTTACACCGTAAGAAAAATCATTTTCAAATTTACCTGTTGTGCTGTATCGAAAACGTATTACACTATCTCTAACAACAGTAACTTGTAGCACAACACCATTTTTTGTGTTAAAATATAGTGTGTCTACATCTTTTTGGTAACTTATTATTTCTGATGGAAATAAATTTCCTTTTTGTTCTAATTCTGTATTAACAATCATAGTCTTGGTTGTTTAAATATTAATTCAAAAATCGTAAAAGTTATAGATTTTTTAGTATTAAAATTGTTATTTCTACGATAACGTTTAACTCTGTGTTACTAACAAAAATATTACTTATTTATTTAAAAATTAGGCAAATAAGATTTCTTTTCTATGTTAAGAAAAGATTTTTTAAAGTCTTAAAAATGACGTTTATTTTTATGAAGTTTAAAAATTAAAACCTCTTTTTTTACGATACTATTAGTATTTTATAAAGAGGTTTTAAAAGTTTAAGTTTATTTAAATTTAAAAGCGAGCATACTTAAAGGTGGTAAATTCAATTCGATTGAATTTAACCTATTATTCCAGCTCTTTTTATTAGTTTTTAATTTTAAGTTTTTATAATTATTGGTGCCATTAAAAAGTTTTTGATCACTGTTAAAAATCTCTATTAATGTACCCGATTTGGGTAATCCAACTCTGTAATTTTCCCTAGGAACAGGCGTTAAATTTAAAATTATTATAACATCATTTTTTGGGTCGTTTCCTTTTCTGATATAAGAAAGAACTGAGTTTTCATGATCACCGTGGTCTATCCATTCGAAACCATCAAACGAAAATTGTTTTTGATGTAATGCGGGTTCTGTTTTGTAAAGTAAGTTTAATTCTTTAACTAGATTTTGAATACCTTTATGAACATCATACTGTAATAAATGCCAATCTAGACTTCCGTTAAAATTCCATTCACTTGTTTGTCCAAATTCGGCACCTTGAAACAAAAGTTTAGTTCCTGGATGCGTAAACATAAAACAATATAATAGTCTTAAATTTGCAAATTTTTGCCATTCATCACCCGGCATTTTCTCTACAATTGCTTTTTTTCCGTAGACAACTTCGTCATGAGAAAGCGGTAGCATAAAGTTTTCTGTAAATGCATAGTTCAAACTAAAAGTTAAGTCGTTTTGATGATGTTTTCTATAGATTGGTTCTTTTGCAAAATAGTCTAAAGAGTCATGCATCCAACCCATCATCCATTTCATTCCAAAGCCTAAACCATCAGAAAAAACAGGGCTAGATACTTTAGGAAAAGATGTTGATTCTTCTGCAATTGTTTGTACATCTGGGTAGTTTTCGTAAACGGCAACATTCATTTCTTTAATAAATGCAATTGCTTCTAAGTTTTCTCTACCACCAAATTCATTTGGTTCCCATTCGCCATCTTTTCTAGAATAATCTAAAAATAGCATCGATGCTACAGCGTCTACTCTTAATCCATCTGCATGGTATTGATCTAACCAAAATAAAGCATTACTTATCAAGAAAGATTTTACTTCATTTCTTCCGTAGTTAAAAATTAAACTTTTCCAGTCTTGATGATAACCTTTTCGTACATCTGGATGTTCGTATAAATTAGAACCATCAAAAAAGCCTAAACCATGAGCATCTGAAGGGAAGTGAGACGGAACCCAATCTAAAATTACACCAATATTGTTTTCGTGAAACTTATCTACTAAATATTTAAATTCATCCGGATAACCAAATCTAGATGTTGGTGCAAAATAGCCTGTTAATTGATATCCCCAACTTGGGTCGTAAGGATATTCCATTATTGGCATAAATTCTACATGTGTAAAATTCATTTCTACCACATAATTCACCAATTCTTCAGCTAATTCATTATAGCTTAAAAATCGATTTTCTTCAATTTTTTGTTTCCATGAGTTTAAATGAACTTCGTAAACCGAATAAGGTGCATTTAATGCGTTTTTTTCTTTACGAGATTTCATCCATTTCTTGTCTTTCCAAGTATAATTATCTTCCCAAACTATGGATGCAGTTTTTGGAGGATGCTCGCATCTTCGCGCATAAGGATCTGCCTTTTCTGTTATAACATTGTTATTGTTGCTTTGTATTTTGTATTTGTAAATACTTCCTTTTTCTACGAAAGGGATAAAGCCTTCCCAGATACCGCTAGAATCCCATCTTACATTTAATTGATGTTCTTTATCATTCCAATAATTAAAATCTCCTACAACAGAAACTTCTTTCGCACTTGGTGCCCAAACGGCAAAGTAGGTGCCAGGTATACCATTTATTGTAGTAATGTGCGAGCCAAATTTTTCATATAATCTGTAATGCTTGCCGGCTTTAAATAAATTGATATCAAAATCTGAAAATAGTGAATGTGCTATAACTTTAGACATGTAATGCTTTTAAAAATTGAAAATTACTAGATACTAAATAACTGTTCCTTTTGGTATAATTGCACCTTTTTTGATAACAACAATTCCTTCTTTTATTTGATAAGTTTCTGTTTCTATATCCTCTAAATGAGGACCTCCGTTAATTTTAGTATCATCACCAATTCGACAATTTTTATCTATAATACAATTGTTAATTGTACATCTGTCGCCAATGCCAACTTGATTTTCAATATTGTTATTTTTGATGTCTTCTAAAGATTCGTAGAAATCATTACCCATCATATATGTATTTGTAACTATTGTGTCTTTACCAATTCTAGAACGAATACCAATTACAGATTTTTCTATTCTTTCAGCATTAATAATGCATCCATCAGCAATTATTGTTTTGTTAAGTTGTGTATTAGAAATCTTTGAAGTTGGTAAAATCCTTGCTCTTGTATAAACTCTGTTTTCGTCATACAAATTAAACTTTGGTAAATCGTCTGTTAAACCTAAGTTTGCTTCAAAAAACGAATCAATGTTTCCAATGTCTGTCCAATAACCTTCGTAAGGATAGCTCATTGTTTTGTGTTCTCCTATTGCTTGCGGAATTATTTCTTTACCGAAATCGATAGTATCAGGATTAGCCATTAATTCTACTAATAGTTCTCTGTTAAAAATATAAATACCCATAGAGGCTAGGTAATTTCTACCTTCATCTTTCATTTCATCACTTACATCAGACGTCCAATCTGGTAAAAGTTCTGTATTTGGTTTTTCTATAAAAGAAGTAATGGTGTTGTTTTCATCTGTTTTTAAAATACCAAAAGAAGTTGCGTCTTTGGCATTTACAGGATATGTTGCTATCGATATTTTTGCGCCACTTTCTTCGTGTTTAGCAATCATATCTCTAAAGTCCATGTTATATAATTGGTCTCCAGATAAAATTAAGGCATATTTAAAATCGTGCTCTAAAAAATGGTGCATACTTTGTCGTACCGCATCTGCAGTTCCTTGAAACCATTTGTCACTTTCCATAGTTTGTTCTGCCGCCAAAACATCTACAAAAGCAGAGCTAAAAAAACTAAAGTGATAGGTGTTTTTTATATGTTGATTTAAAGAAGCAGAGTTAAATTGAGTTAAAACATACATTCGTTTAATATCTGCATTAATACAATTTGAGATAGGAATATCTACCAAACGGTATTTTCCTGCGATTGGTACAGCAGGTTTAGATCTATCTTTAGTTAAAGGATATAATCTAGAACCTTGACCACCTCCTAAAATAATTCCAAGTACTTTGTCGTTTATCATTTGTTTAATTTTTTAAAGAATTATATAAATTGACATATTCTTTAGCCGAATTGCTCCAAGAATGGTCTATTTGCATTATATTTTGAATATTGTTGTTAAATGTTTCCTTGTCTTTGTAAAAGTGTGTAGCTCTTAAAATAGCATCGGTAACATTAGGAACTGTAACACCTTTATGGCAAATCCCAAAGCCATTTTGATTTTTAATATCTACAATTGTATCTTTTAAACCACCAATTTCGTTAACAACAGGCACTGTACCGTATCTTAAAGAATACATTTGATTTAACCCACAAGGTTCTACCCGAGATGGCATTAATAAAAAATCTGCAGCAGCGTAAATTATATGTGCTAATTTTTCATCATAACCAATAAAAGAATTAAAGTTGTTTTTAGGTATTTTATTAAGTTTTTCTTCGGTTTCTTTATGACCAGAACCTAATAAAAATATAGAAATATTATTATTGGCTAGTGCTTCTGTGAAAATCTCTGGAAATAAATCTGCGCCTTTTTCACCAACTAATCGTCCAATAAATGCAAACAAGGGTTTATCAATATCTAAATTGTATTTTTCGCAAAGCCATTTTTTATTAGCTAGTTTTCCTTTCAGCGCATTTTTTGTAGTGTAATTTTCTATTAAATGTTTGTCTATGTTGGTGTTCCAAACATCTGTATCAATTCCGTTTAATATTCCGACACATTTATTACTTTCATGATGCAATAAGTTTTCTAAACCATTTGCATTAACTTGTAATTCTTTCATGTAAGAAGGAGAGACGGTAGTAACTTTCCATGCGCATTTAATTGCAGCTGCCAACGGATTAATATTTCCGTCCCAATCTAAAAGACCAACTTTTGTAAAATCGAATGGTGGTATTAAATTAACTTTATCATGAGAAAACCAACCTTGGTATTGTGCATTATGGATTGTTAGAACGGTTGGTGTATTTTTTAAATCTTCATATTTATTGCATTGCGAAATCATAAATGGAATTAATCCTGTATGATGATCGTGTACATGTATAATATCAGGTTTATTCTTTAAAGATAAAATCCAATCTAAGGTTGCAATTTGAAATGCTAAAAACTTATTTGTATCATCATTAGAGTAAACGTAATCTTTATAAGTTAAATCGGGTATATCAATAAAGTAGATGTCAAAGCCTAAATTATTGTCTTTAAGTTTTAATACTTTAAAGTTGTAATAATTGTGTCCTAAAGCGATAAAATTTTCATGAATTGTATCGAAAGAATTTTCTTGAGTAAATTTATTATTATAAAAAGGCATAACCACGTTACTGGTAGTGCCTTTTTCTTTTTGGTACTTAGGTAAAGCACCTACAACATCTGCAAGACCTCCTATTTTTGCTATAGGAAAGCACTCTGCACTTATATGTAGTATATTCAAAACTTATTTTGTTGATTAGTTCTTAAAGTTACAAAATATAAGTAGAACTATAAATTTTGAATGTAAAAATTAATATTAATCTAACAATCAGTAATTTAGATTACATTTATCTTATTTTATCTAAATTTAATTACGAATTTCTTTGTTTATTGATTTCGTCTTGTAATTCTCGTCTAAGTTTTTGTTCTCTTTCTATAGATTTTTTTCTATGCTTTTCATATTCAGATTCTACTTCTAAAAGGTCGCTTTTAGCTTTTTTAGTAAGCATATTGTTTTTGGTATATTTAAAGATGAAATATGCTAGACTTAATAACAAAACAAATATGATTGTCCATAATATTAAGTTATAAGTTGTTTTACTAACTTGTATACCTAATAATGATATAGAACCTTCTTTTTCGATAGCGATTTCTAATTTATTCTTTGTTTCGTTAAGTGATTCTAGCGTTTTTTTTGTGTTTTCTCTTTCGGTGTTTAGAAGTCCGTTTTTTTCAATTACTAAGTTTTTAGAGTTTTTAAGAGAGTCTAAAACGTTTTGTTTTAGTTTTAAAAATTTGTCTTTGCTTATAACTTTATATGTTTGATAGGTTGTAGAAGTTCTGTAAATTTTATCAAATTGGCCACTAAGTGAGTTGTCTTCTGGTTTTGTGGTTTCTTGAGCAATTGAAATAGTAGTTATAAATAAAGCTGTTAGGATAATAAGTTTTAATCTCATTTTATAATATTTGGTGTAATTTTTAAAATAATAAAAGTAATAAAAAAACCCAAACGTAAACGTTTGGGTTTTTATTATAAGCAAGTAATTTATATTTATTTAATTTTCTCTACAACTGCCTTAAAAGCGTCTGGGTTATTAACAGCTAAATCAGCTAAAACCTTACGGTTTAATTCGATATTATTAGCTTTTACTTTCCCCATAAACTGAGAGTAAGACATTCCGTGTAAACGAGCTGCAGCGTTAATACGTACAATCCATAAAGAACGGAAGTTTCTCTTATTGTTTTTACGGTCACGGTATGCATAAAGCATTCCTTTTTCAACCGCATTTTTTGCTACTGTATAAACGTTTTTTCTACGTCCAAAGTAACCTTTTGCTGCCTTCAAGATTTTTTTTCTTCTTTTTCTTGAGGCTACTGAATTTACTGATCTTGGCATAATTTCAATGTGTTTTGTAGTAGGCGATTCTTTTCAGAATACTTTTCATATTTGGCCTAACTCCATGGTTAATAATTAAATTCCCTGGTTAAACTTATTTTAAGTTTAACTGTTGCTTAATGTTAGGCTCATCTGCTTTATGTACTAAAGCTGCATGAGTTAACTTTAATTTACGTTTTTTAGACTTCTTTGTTAAGATGTGACTTTTAAACGCGTGCTTTCTTTTTAATTTTCCAGTACCAGTAACTTTAAATCGTTTTTTGGCGCTAGATTTTGTTTTCATTTTCGGCATTTCTCCTTCGTTTTTATCTTGCTTATAAGATTGTTATTTTACTTTTTTAGGAGCAATAAACATAATCATACGTTTACCTTCTAATTTAGGTAGTTGCTCTACTTTACCATACTCTTCTAATTCTTGTGCTAACTTTAAAAGTAAAATTTGTCCTTGTTCTTTAAATATTATAGAACGACCTTTAAAGAATACAAACGCTTTTAACTTAGCTCCTTCTTGTAAGAATTTAATGGCATGCTTTTTCTTAAATTCATAATCATGCTCATCTGTTTGAGGTCCAAAACGTATTTCTTTAATAGTAACTTTAGTTGCTTTAGATTTTAAAGCTTTTTCACGTTTTTTTTGCTCATACAAGAATTTCTTGTAATCAATAATTTTACAAACAGGTGGTTTCGCTTTTGGTGAAATCTCTACCAAATCCAATTCCTGTTCTCTGGCTAATTCTTTAGCTTTTGCTAAAGGATATACACCAACTTCTACATTATCGCCCACAAGACGAACTTCGTCAACATATTTTATTTTTTCATTAATCCTATGCTGATCTTCTTTGATTACTCTTAACGGTCTTCTCGACCTACTTCTACGTATTGCTATGACTTATAAATTTAAATTATACATTTAGTTGTGTTACCAACCTTTTATTTTTGTTGAAATTCAAAATTAATTAAAATTTCTTCAATGTTTTACTTTCTTCTGTTTTAATTAAAGAAATAAATTCTTCAATTGTAAAGGTTCCAATATCACCTTCTCCGTGTCTTCTTACAGAAACTGTGCCATCTTGTTCTTCTTTCTCTCCAACAATTACCATAAATGGTATTTTGCTTACTTCTGCATCTCTAATCTTACGACCAGTTTTCTCACTTCGGCTGTCTACTAGGGCGCGAATTTCGGAATTTTCTAACGATTCTAAAACTTTTTCTGAATATTTTTGATATTTATCACTGATTGGCAATAAGATAACTTGATCAGGAGTTAGCCAAAGTGGGAAGTTTCCGCCTGTATGCTCTAACAAAACAGCAATAAATCTTTCCATAGATCCAAAAGGAGCTCTGTGTATCATTACTGGCCTGTGTTGTTGATTGTCAGAACCTTTATATGTCAAATCAAAACGCTTAGGTAAGTTGTAGTCTACTTGTATTGTACCAAGTTGCCAGCTTCTACCTAAAGCATCTTTTACCATAAAATCTAACTTTGGACCATAAAAAGCAGCTTCACCTTCTTCTACAACATAATCTAGCCCTTTGTCTTTTGCAGCACTAATAATTGCGTTTTCTGCAATTTCCCAAGTGTCAGTATCTCCAATATATTTCTCTGGATTACTTTTGTCTCTTATAGAAACTTGGGCTGTAAAATCTTCAAATCCTAAAGATCCAAATACGTAAAGTACTAAATCAATTACATCTTTAAATTCTTGATCTAATTGTTCTGGTGTACAAAAAATATGTGCATCATCTTGAGTAAAACCTCTTACACGTGTTAAGCCATGTAATTCTCCACTTTGTTCATACCTATATACAGTACCAAATTCTGCAAAACGTTTAGGTAGATCTTTGTAAGAATATGGTTTAAAGTTATAAACTTCACAGTGGTGCGGGCAATTCATTGGTTTTAGTAAGAATTCCTCATCCATTTTAGGAGTTTTTATTGCCTGAAAGCTATCTTCTCCATATTTTTCATAATGACCAGAAGTAACATAAAGTTCTTTTTGACCAATATGCGGTGTCATTACCATTTCATAACCAGCTTTTTTCTGTGCTGCTTTCAAAAAGTTTTCTAATCTAGAACGTAAAGCAGCTCCTTTTGGTAACCATAAAGGTAAACCAGCTCCAACTTTTTGAGAAAAAGTAAAAAGTTCTAATTCTTTACCTAGTTTTCTGTGATCACGTTTTTTTGCTTCCTCTAAAATTTCTAGGTACTCAGTTAACATTTTTTGCTTCGGAAATGAGATTCCGTAAACCCTTGTTAATTGATTATTATTTTCGTCACCACGCCAGTACGCGCCAGCAACACTCATTATTTTTATAGCTTTTATAATTCCAGTGTTAGGAATATGTCCTCCTCTACATAAATCTGTAAAATTACTATGATCACAAAAAGTTATATCTCCGTCAGTTAAATTCTCTATTAATTCAACTTTATATTCATTGTTTTCTTTCTTATACAACTCTAGTGCATCCGCTTTAGATACAGATCTTAAAGAAAATTCATGTTTACCACGAGCTATTTCTAAAAATTTAGTTTCTATTTCCTTAAAGTTTTTGTCAGAAATTACTTCATCGCCTAAATCTACATCATAATAAAAACCATTTTCTATTGCAGGTCCTATTGTTAGTTTTGCATTAGGATAAAAACTTAAGATTGCTTCTGCTAAAACGTGAGCAGATGAGTGCCAAAATGCTTTTTTACCACCTTCGTCATTAAATGTATATAAAATTAAAGTACCATCGGTGGTTAACGGAGTGGTAGTTTCAACTGTCTTGTCATTGAAATTTGCAGATATTACATTTCTAGCAAAACCTTCGCTTATGCTTTTAGCAACATCCATAGGAGTGCTATTCTTTTCGAACTCCTTAACTGTTCCGTCTGGTAAAGTAATTTTAATCATTTAATTTATTAATGTTTGAATTTGCAAAGATATTAGAAAACATAATTTCACACAATATATATATGTACTTATTAACTATTCCATAATATTCTTTTAGGTTTTCTTTGTTTTTCTAAAGTTCAAATATTCTTAATTCGTCTATTCATGTTACATTAAATTAAAATCCATTGAATATTGGTTGTACTTATTCTCCTTATGTTTTACCGTTTACAAAGTGAATAACTATATATAATTATGTAGAATGCTTTGGATATAATCCTTAAATTATCTGTTTAGTCAATAAGTTTCAAAAAAAAGCATAAGTATTTTTATTTTATCTAACTGATAATTA
>JAHDHO010000040.1 GCA_020631275.1 Polaribacter sp.
AACAAAGGGATTTAGATATAAACAGCCCTAAATAGAGCAATACTCGGCGTCTCCACAAATAAAAAAAAACCTCTAATTTAGATAAATTAGAGGTTTTTTAATTCAACTTTTCTTTTTACAATTGTTCTTAGTGATTCCTTTTTTTATAATTATTGATGTTGATAGAAACGGAATTCTAATGTATTTAACCTTACATTCGTGACATTTATAAATTTTAGCTCTAAACAATAATCTTAAATAAGAATTTCTTGTTATTCTTTTTCTAAAACCAGAATCGCATGAGGGGCATTTACTCATAATTGTCTTTTAAAATTAAATATAAAAAAACATGTTTCTTTAATTAATAATTTGAAAACCTCTTTCTAATTGCTTTCCTTTTTTAATAACGAACTCAGAAAGCAAATAAGGCACTTTTAGAACTTTAGTCTTACAATGAAAACATTTAAAAACTTTTGACTTAGGTATAATTCTTTGAAAAAAGTTTCTTGATGATCTTTTACTGTAATTAGAATTACATGTGGGGCATTTTGACATTAATAGGGTTTTTAGGGGTTAAATTTTAGTTTAGTAAAAACTTTTCCTTATAATATCACAAGCAATCGTCTCAAATATAATTATTATTTTAGTAATTCTAAGATATTATTTGTAAAAATATAATAATTTTAATGCAGATATTTTATTATTTAAACAACAAAACACAGTATATCAATATCATAAGTTAAAAAATAAATAGATAAAATATATTAATCTGTTTTAAATTATCTTGCATTAAAATTCTAGTAAAAATTGAAAAGAATACTTATCTCTGTAACTAACGATTTATCTACCGACCAAAGAGTTGCAAAGGTTTGTAAAACACTATCAGAAAATAATTTCGATGTTATTTTAATTGGTAGAAAATTAAAGAACAGCAAAAGTCTTTCAAGAAATTATAAAACAAAAAGATTTAAACTTCTATTTAACAATGGGTTTCTATTTTACACAGAATTTAACCTAAGGTTATTCTTATACTTATTGTTTTCTAAAAAAAACTATTTATTAGCTAATGATATAGATACTTTATTACCCAATTATCTTATTAGTAAACTTCAAAACAAAAAACTAGTATTTGATAGTCACGAACTTTTTTCTGAAATACCAGAACTGGTTCATAGACCAAAAGTTAAAAGATTTTGGATGACTTTGGAAGATAATATAATACCTAAATTAAAAAATAATTATACAGTTTGTGATAGCATTGCAAAACATTATCAAAATAAATATCAAACTAATTTTAAAACTATTAAAAATTTACCTTTTCAAAAAGAATTAAAAAAAGGGAGTTTCAATTTTGATACAAAAAATCAAAAAATCATCTTATATCAAGGAGCAACGAACATTGGTAGAGGAATACAATTAATGATAGAAACTGTAAAACTATTAGATAATTATATTTTTGTTATTATTGGAGATGGTGATGAGTTTCTAAATTTAAAATTAAAGATAGCATCAGAAAAATTAGAAAAAAAAGTTTTTTTATTAGGTAGAAAAACTCCTGCAGAATTAGCAGAGTTAACACCTTTAGCAGATTTAGGTATTAGTGTTGAAGAAGATTTAGGATTAAATTACAGATACGCATTACCTAATAAAATATTCGATTACATTCAAGCAAATGTCCCTGTTTTAGTTTCCGACTTACCAGAAATGAAAGCTATTGTTTCTAAATATAATGTAGGTGAAGTTCTAAAAAGTAGAAAGCCTGCAATTATTGCAAAACAAATTCAACAAATGTTAGAAAGTGATTATTTAGTATTTTTAAAAACTGCAAAAAAAGAATTGATTTGGGAAAACCAGGAAACTGATTTATTGCAAATTTTTGAAAATTTAGAGTAATTACTTTTTATATTGATGTGGATTTTCTCGAACTCCTTTCTTAAAAACTTTTCTTAAACTTCCACGAAACCCATTATCTAAACGCAATAAAATATCTTTAATTTTTTCTGAAGACCTACCTCTAAAAGTAGTTACATGAAAAGTATCTGAAATTAAAAAAGGAGCATTAGAAAAATAATAATTAGAAACACAATTTCTAATATCATCTTTTAAAACTTTACTTACAGAGTGCCAAGAATTATTATGCGTAGACATTACAACTAATCTATTAAACTTGCTAACTATGGTTATTTGAGGTTCTTTTAAACCTTTTGGCCATAACTCTAAATTACCACCATTTTCTAGTTTCCAATTTGGTGAAACATAATAAAGTAAGTTTAATACGCGCCATTTATTTCTATCCTTGTCATGAGAATTATCTAAATGCGGATTCAGAAAATTATCTTTTTCCATTAAAGATAAACCACCTGCATACAAATTTTCATCACCTTCTAAATCTTTTAATTCACAAATTTCACCAACTAATTTTACAACTCTTTTATCTTGAAAAGCATAAATAATTTCTTCTAAAATTGTATCATACTTATTCATTTGATAAGCTGTAAATTTAAATTCTCTTAAGTTTTTTTTCTTAACAGCTTCTTTTGTATTTGGAAATTTATGATAGATTTTTAAAGCCAAATCTTCCGGCAATAAATTATCTAGATAAAAATAACCTATTTCACCTTTTGAAGATAAAAACTGCTTTTTTAAAACATCTTTTTTCTCAACTAAATTTCTTAAAATTAAATTCGCAATTTCGGTTCTATTCATCTTTTAATTTTAGTTGACAGAGGTAACTTACTTTCATGCAATTTAAAAAAAATACTGATGATTTATTCTTTGCTAAATTCTCAAAAAAAGGTTGTAAAAAAGCAACTACTCTTAATGACTTAAATTTAGAAATTTTATTGATTAGCTTTAATAATTGTAAATTATCAGGATTTATCAAATTACTTTTTTCTAAGAAAATTAAATTTTTCATCGCCTTTTTTGTCTTTTTAATAAAAAGTGTATTGTCATCAATACCCAAATGATAAACTTCGTTTGCTATTTGCTTTATTTTGTAACCTTGCTTTATTAAATCCAAAGAAAAAAGTAAATCTTCTCTACCGTAATCAACCAATTTTTCTTCAAATTTAATTTTCAAAAAAACATCTTTCTGAATTAAAAAATTAGAAGTGAAAAAATACTTAGAAGGATTCTCTGTTCGTTTTTTTAAAGAAATTTCTTCATTTTTTTTTCCGTATTTGTATCTTAAATACTTTTTGTTTTTGGGTAAATGTTCGTATTTAATTCCGCCACAAAAAACAGTTTTATCAGAATTAAAATATTTACTATAATTTCTAATAAAGTTAGTTTTTATTGGTAAAACATCTGCATCTAAAAAAAGCAACCAATTAAATGTAGCTTTTTCTGCTAATAAATTACGAATTGCACTTCTACCAACATTCTTCTTAAAAGCTGTAAAAGTTGCGTTAGAAAGTGTATTTATTTCTCTATTCTTTAAATTAATAGAAGAGTTAGATCCATCATCAAAACAAATTATTTCGAAAGAGATTCTTTCTAATACTAGTTGTTTGTGAATACTTTTAACTAATTTAAATGCATTGTAATTATATGTTGGTATTAATACAGAAAGCATTAAATACTTGCTTGTTGGGCAACTTCAAACAACTCGCCACCTTCACATTTTAAAGTTTTTTGTTTAAACTTTACAATTAATTGGTAATCGTGAGTTGCCATTAAAATTGTTTTACCACTTTTATGTATTTCATTCAAAAGTTGCATGACTTCCATAGAAGTTTTCGGATCTAAATTACCTGTTGGTTCGTCTGCTAAAATTAATTCAGGATCATTTAAAAGAGCTCTTGCAATAGCAACTCTTTGTTGTTCTCCGCCAGAAAGTTCGAAAGGTTTTTTTAAGTATTTAGATTTTAATCCAACTTTATCTAATACTTCATAAATTTTTTCTTTCATCTGTTCTTTATCTTTCCAGCCTGTTGCTTTTAAAACAAATTTTAGATTATCAAAAACATTTCTATCGTTTAAAAGTTTAAAATCCTGAAAAACAATTCCTATTTTTCTTCTTAAAAACGGAATTTGTTTTTCTTTTAACTTTTTTAAATCAAAATCTACAATGTTTCCCGTACCTTTTTGCAATTGTAAATCACCGTATAAAGTTTTCATTAAGCTACTTTTACCACTACCAGTTTTTCCTATTAAATAATAGAAATCGCCTTTATTAATGGTTAAATTAACTTTAGAAAGCACTAAATTATCTCTTTGGTAAATTTCTGCATTTTCTAATTGTAAAACATGATTTTTCATAGGAATAAGTAGTTTCTACAAACTTAAAAGTTTCTATTGATTTTTTAACTATGAATTGACAACAATTCTTATTTTTGATTTAAAATGAAATAATATTTCTTCCCCCATCCAACAAAATAAAAAATTATTCGTTATCACTTTTGAGAATAAATATAACTCTATGAAATATCGTTTTTTAACAAAACTGATTCTTTCTTTTTGCATCTTTTTATGCAGTAATCATTGTTTTTCACAACAAACAATTGCTGATGCTACAAATTTAACAACGTATAATAATGCATTAAAATTATACAACTCTAAAGCTTATGCTGCCGCTTTTAAAACTTTTAATAAAGTTGCCCAAGACGCAAGTGTTGGTTCTAATTTAAAATCTGATGCAAGGTATTACGAAGCAATGTCTGCAATAAAATTAAACCGAGCAGATGCAGATAAAAAAGTATTAACTTTTGTAGAAGAAAACCCAAACAGTAATAAAAAAAATATTGCTTTTTACAATGTAGCAAACTACTATTTTGCTAATAAAAAAGCAGCTTATGCCTTAAAATGGTTTCAGAAAGTAGATGTAGATAAACTTTCTAAAGAAAATAAAAAAGAACTTAATTTTAAAATGGGTTATTGTTTTTTAGCTACAAATAATTTACAATTAGCCAAAGCAAGATTTTTACCATTAATTAATGATGCAAAATATGGTAATGATTCGAGATATTACTTCGGATTTATTTCATACAAATTAGAAGATTATGGTATTGCAGAGTCTACCTTAAAAGAAATTGCAGACGACGAATCTTACAGAGCAGAAATTACTTATTATTTATTAGACATTAGTTTTAAAGCAGGTAAATTTAAACGATGCATTAAAGTTGGTTTAGAGTTATACCCAACAATAGAAAGAAAATTAAAATCTGATGTTGCAAAAATTATTGGAGAAAGTTATTTTAACTTAAATAAATATGCAGAATCTATACCTTATTTAAAAGCTTATAAAGGCACAAAAGGTAAATGGAATAACACCGATTTTTACCAATTAGGATATGCGTATTACAAACAAAACGATTTTGAAAATGCTGTAAATAACTTTAATAAAATTATCGATCAAAAAAATTCTGTTTCTCAAAATGCATATTATCATTTAGGTGAATGTTACATGAAATTAGATAATAAAAGTGCAGCTTTAAACGCATTTAAATCTGCTTCTTTAATGGATTTCGATAAAAACATAAAACAAGATGCAGCTTTAAATTATGCTAAACTTAGTTACGAAGAAGGAAACCCTTTTGAACCTGTTGCTCAAGTTTTACAAAATTATTTAAAAAATTATCCTAAGTCGAAATCATACAAAGAAATTAACCAACTAGTAGTTTCATCGTTCTTAAATCAGCAAGATTATAAAGGTGCTTTAGCATTTTTATCAGAAAAAAAATCTGAAGAAAATATTGCACTTATTTATGAAGTATCCCTTTACAGAGGTATACAATTATTTAATGAAAACAAATTAACAGAATCTATTCCATTCTTTATTGAAGCAAAAAAATCGAAAATTAGTCAAATAAACCAAAGAGCAAAATATTGGCAAGCAGAAACTTTATATCTATTAGAAAATTATAAAGATGCATTGTCGAAATTTATTTCTATAAAAAGCGAGTCTAGTTCAAAAAATATAAGCGAATTTTCTAGATTAGATTATAACATTGGTTATAGTCAATTTAAACTAAAACAATACGAAAACGCAGCTAATTCTTTTACAAAATTTCTTAAAAGAGATAGTATTTCAAACAATTTAAAGTACGATGCTTTAATTCGATTGGCAGATAGTTATTTTGCAACTACAAATTATACAAACGCCATTGCTACTTATAAAAATGTTACCGATAATTTTGGCCTTGGCGCAGATTATGCGCAGTACCAAATAGGTATGAGTTACGGTTTTATAGACAAGAATGAGGAAAAAATATCAGCTTTAAAAAAAGTAATAAACAACTATCAAGTTTCTAACTTAAAAGATGATGCTTTATATCAATTAGGAAATACGTATACCAAAATAAAAGATCATAAAAATGCACATATTGCATATGATCGTTTAATTGAAAAACATCCAAAAAGTACTTTTGTTTCTAGAGCTTTGCTAAGGCAAGGGTTACTTTACTTTAACGACAACTTAAATATGCAATCTTTAATGAAATATAAAGATGTGGCAGCTAAATTCCCGAATTCTCCAGACGCTTTAGAAGCGGTTGCAAATGCAAGAAACGTATATATAGAAGAAGGAAATTTAGAAGATTATGTGAATTGGGTTGCAACTTTAAAATTTATTAATATCACCAGTTCTGAGTTAGACAATACTACTTTTGCAGTTGCAGAAAAAAAATATTTAGAATCAAAAAAAGGAGACGATATTATAAATAGTCTTCAGAAATACATTAGAGATTTTCCTAAAGGAACTCATATTATTAAGGCAAATTATTATTTAGCAGATGTTTTATTTCAAGTGAAAGAATATAAAAAATCGATTCCTTATTTCGAGTTTATTATAAATGAAGATACATCTGATTATACAGAAGATTCTTTAAATAAGTTGTCTCAAATTTATTTAAAACAAAACGATTTTAATACAGCTTTACCTCTTTTAGATAGATTAGAAGAAGAAGCATATGTTACCGAAAACATCCTCTTTGCACAAAGTAATTTAATGAAAGGATATTATGAAACAGAAGCTTATGATTTTGCTATTGAGTACGCCAAAAAAATCTTACAAAAAGACAAACTTGATGCTACAATAAGTAACGATGCTAAAAAAATAATTGCTAGATCTTCTTTTAAAAACAACGATTTAAGAACTGCAAAAGAATATTACACAGAAATAGAAGTAACTGCAACTGGAGAAGTAAAAGCAGAAGCTCTTTTTTACAATGCTTACTTTAAAAATGAGCAGAAACTATATAAAGAATCTAATAAAGTTGTGCAAAAGTTAATAGCTAACTATGCTAATTATAAATATTGGGCTGTAAAAAGTTATGTTATAATGGGTAAAAATTATTATGGTTTAAATGATGTTTATCAAGCTACTTTTGTTTTAGAAAATGTAATTAAAAACTTTAAACAGTTTGATGACATTGTAAAAGATGCACAATTAGAATTAAATACCATAAGAGAAAGCGAAGCCAAAACAAACAACTCCGTAACACCAGAAAAGAAGAACTAATGAAAAGAAGCTTTTTATTAATTATAGTTTTATTGGTTGTTTTCCCTGCAAAAGCGCAAGAGAAAAAGAAAGATACTGTAGTAGAAACAGAAGTAGTTAATGTTGTTACTAAATACAACCCAAAAATTGCTGATGTAAAAAAAATTAAAAACAATCCTGCAATTCAATTACTTAAAAAAAATGATAAGAAAAAATTAGAATATTCTATATTTTCTGCGCCTGTTGCCTCTACATTTACACCTAAAACAGGTGTTGTAAAAGGTATAAATGTGGGTGTAAAAGAAAGAGTATATAATAATTATTTTGCTGCAGGAATTGGGAATTACATAAGTCCGTATGCCGAATTATTTATTTATAACAGCACAAGATTTAATGACGAATATGGTGTACACGCAAAGTTTAATTCATCTGAAGAAAACATAAAAGACACTAAATTAAATAGCACTTTTCTAAATTTTAAATCTTCGGCATTTTTTAAAAAAGAAGAAAGATATTTCGATTGGAAAATTGGTTTAGACATCGAAAGAAATCATTATAACTGGTATGGTTTACCTACAGATGTTGTTTATAATGAAGCTGTAATTAATGCTATAGAAGAAAATCAAAATTATACTTATTTTAAAACAACAGGAGATTTTAAATTTCATGATTCTTATATTGATTTTGGTAAGGTAACAGCTTCTTATTTTACCGATAAATATAATAGTTCAGAAATTTACGCGAGTTTTAATGCAAAATTAGATTTTCCTTTAGACTTTATAAATTATAATTTAAACACTATTTCTTTTGATGCTGGCGTAGAAGTTTTAAATGGTAATTTTTCTGAAAGTTATGACAATTCTGGCGGAATAAATTACAATACAATAACCGCTAAATTAATACCAGAATATAAACATGAATTTGGCAATTTAATTTTAAAAGCTAGTTTAAGAACATTTGTTTCTGTTGATACGGAAAATGATATTACAAACTTTTTTATGTTTCCAGATTTGTTTTTACAAACCCCAATTTTTAAACAATATGTAAATTTTTACACGGGGTTAACTGGTAATTTAGAAACAAATACATACAAAAACTTTACAGAACTTAATCCTTATGTATCTCCTACTCTTTTTATAACTCAAACAGCAGAGTCTTCAAATGTTTTTCTAGGTTTAAAAGGAAATATTACTAAAAGTATAAGTTACAACATTAAAGCTAGTGTGGTAAAAGAAGAAGACAAACCTCTATTTTTAAGAAATAACACCAAATCTAACGGAACAAATACATCAAATAACGGTGAGCAATTAAAAGGTTATGAATACGGAAATTCTTATAGAATATTTTATGACGACATTAAATCGAATACTATTTTTGCTGAATTTGAATATCTTTTTAACAAAAACCTTACTTTCTCAACTCAAGTTGAAGTAAAAAACTATACAACGTTAAACGCATTAGAAAGTTGGAACTTACCAAGTTTACAAGGTGCTTTTTTAGCAAAGTATAAAAAAACAAAGTGGTATGCTACTGCAAATATTTTTTATGTTGATGAAAGAATGGATGCTTTGTATAACGCAGAATTTCCATCTAGTTTAAGAGGCATACAAACTTTAGATTCATTTTTTGATGTAAATTTAGATGGTGGTTATCATTTTAATGATAAATTCTCTGCTTTTCTTAAATTGAATAATGTGCTAAATACAAGTTATCACAGATTTGCAAATTTTAAAACTCAGGGGTTTCAGGTCTTGGCTGGTTTTACTTATAAGTTTGATTTTTAAATCATCTTTTTCTTGTAATACTTTCGAGTGATAAACAAATAATTTTCTCAATTCATTTTTGTAGCTTTAACAATTCTTAAATTATTCTACAAACATGAAAAAAATAATATATCTAATTACACTATCATTATTAATTATATCTTGTAATAAAACACAAGAAAAAGAAATTAATAACGCACTTTCTTCTGAAGAAAAAATAGATTCTACTAAAATAAAAACACTTTTTAATAGCGCTTTAACGCAAGGTAAATCTTATGAATGGTTAAGAGATTTAACGCAAAATATTGGTGGTAGATTATCTGGTTCTAAAGAAGCTGAACAAGCTGTAATTTGGGGAGAAAAATTAATGAAAGAAGTAGGTTTAGACTCTGTTTGGTTACAACCGGTAATGGTTCCACATTGGGTTAGAGGCGAAAAAGAGATTGCAACTTATACAACTAACGGAGTTCAAAAAAATGTTGCTATTTGTGCATTAGGTTTTTCAGTTGCAACCCCTCAAACTGGTGTTTTAGCAGAAGTTTTAGAAGTAAAATCTTTGGAAGAAGCAGAAAAACTCGGTAATAAAATGGAAGGTAAAATTGTATTTTTTAATAGACCTTTTGATAATACTTTAATAAACACATTTGGCGCTTATGGTGGTTGTGTAGATCAAAGAGTACAAGGTGCAGCAGTATGTGGTAAATATGGTGCAAAAGGTGTAATTGTTCGTTCTATGACAAATTCTGTAGATGATTATCCGCATACAGGAACAATGACATATAATGATTTACCAAAAGAACAACACATTCCTGCTGCTGCAATAAGTAGTAAAGCTGCTAATATTTTAAGTGAAGATTTGCAAAAGAATGCAAATTTAAAATTCTATTTTAAGCAAAGTTGTGAGACTTTGTCAGATGCTCCTTCTTTTAATGTAGTCGGAGAAATTAAAGGAACAGAAACACCAAAAAATATTTTTGTTGTTGGCGGTCATTTAGATTCTTGGGATTTAGGTGAAGGTGCTCATGATGACGGAACCGGAATTGTACAATCTTTAGAAGTTGCTTATTTATTTAAGAAAAACAACATCAAACCAAAAAACACTATCAGAATTGTTTTTTATATGAATGAAGAAAATGGAACTCGCGGAGCAAAAAAATATGCAGAATTAGCCAAACTGAACAAAGAAATGCATATTGGTGGTTTAGAATCTGATGCTGGCGGACATACCCCGAGAGGTTTTTCTATACAAGCAAACGATTCTAATACAGCATTACTACAAAGCTGGAAAAAACTACTATCTCCTTACGGATTACATGATTTAGTCAAAGGTGGTTCTGGTGCAGATATTGCACCGCTACAAGCAGAAAATGTAACTTTGGTTGGTTACAGACCAGATAGTCAGCGTTATTTTGATTATCATCACACAAGCAGAGACACGTTTGATAAAGTAAATAAAAGAGAACTAGAGTTAGGTAGCGCATCTATGGCTAGTATTGTTTATCTAATGGATAAATACTTATACAATAATCAAATTGTGAAACCTTAAAAATGGAAACAACTGTACTTATTTTAAGAGTTTTCTTCGGAATTTTATTTTGCTTTGCAGGAATAATGCACATTGTTAAACCTAAAATTTTCAAACATTTTATACCTGAATTTCTACCAAAATTATTGGTAAATTATGTTTTTGGTACTTTAGAATTTTTCCTTGGTTTAGGATTATTTTTTTCGAGTACAGTAAAAAATGCATCCATAGGAATTTTTATATTATTGGTAATCTTTTTACCAATTCATATTTGGGATGCTACTAAAATTAGACCCGCAATAGGATCCAAAAAAATTGCATACGTTAGAATTCCGCTACAATTTCTTTTAATGTATTGCATCTATTTAATCTATCTTAATACTTAAAAAATGAATAAAAAATTAATCTTAATTTTCACCCTAATTTCAATTTTCTCTTGTAAAAAAGAGCCAGTAGATTTAATTGTTTTTAATTCTAACACTTATACTGTAAATAACGATTTTAACAAAGCAGAAGCATTTGCTATTAAAGACGGTTTGTTTGTTGCTGTTGGTAATAACGACGAAATTAAAGGTAAATACGAATCTAAAAAAATAGTTGATGCTCAAAACCAAACAATTGTTCCTGGTTTAATTGACGCACATTGTCATTTTTTTAGAATGGGTTTACAACAACAAAAAGTTTCTTTAGAAGACACAAAAAGTTATGATGAAGTTTTAGAAAAAATTGTTGCTTTTCAAAAAGAAAAAAACACAAGTTTTATTACGGGTCGTGGATGGGATCAAAATGATTGGGAAATAAAAGAATTTCCGACAAAAGAAAAGTTGGATGCTTTATTTCCTGAAACACCTGTTGCAGTTGGCAGAGTTGATGGACACGCATTATTAGTAAACCAAGCAGCCATCGATTTAGCAGGTATTACAAAAGACACAAAAGTTTCTGGTGGAGAAATTATAATAAAAAATGGTAAAATGACAGGTGTTTTAATTGATGCTGCTATGGATTTTATCAAATTTCCATCAACATCTTTAGAAGAAGCAACACAAGGTTTATTAGATGCTCAAAAAATATCTTTTTCTTATGGTTTAACTACAGTTGATGATGCTGGTTTAGACAGAAGTGCTATCGAGTTAATAGACAGTCTTCAGAAAGAAAACGCGCTTAAAATGCGTATTTATGCAATGGTATCAGGAGACAAACAAGAGCAAATTGACTATTACATTAACAAAGGAATCATTAAAACAGAAAAATTAAACGTTCGTTCTTTTAAAGTGTATGGAGATGGTGCTTTAGGCTCTAGAGGTGCAGCAATGAGAACATCTTATTCTGATAGAGACAATCATTTCGGAGCTTTAATATACTCGCCAGAAAGATATCAAGAAATTGCAAACCAAATTGTAGCTTCAGATTATCAAATGAACACGCATGCAATTGGAGATTCTGCTAATACTTGGATGCTTAAAACCTATAAAGAAGTATTAAAAGATGCAAAAAATAGACGTTGGAGAATTGAACATGCTCAAATTATTTCTGAAGATGATTTCTCTTATTTTGAAAATATAATTCCGTCTGTGCAACCAACACATGCAACATCAGATATGTATTGGGCAGAAGATAGAATCGGAGAAAAAAGAATGAAAGGAGCTTACGCTTTTAAAGACTTATTGAATAAATATGGCAAAATTACTTTGGGTACAGATTTCCCTGTAGAACAAGTAAATCCTTTTTTAACCTTTTATGCTGCCACTATAAGAAAAGATTTAGAAAATTATCCTGAGGAAGGTTTTCAAATGGAAAATGCATTAACAAGAGAAGAAACTCTAAAAGGCATGACAATTTGGGCTGCGTACTCTAATTTCGAAGAAGAAGAAAAAGGTTCTATTGAAGTAGGTAAATTTGCAGATTTTGTAATTTTAAATCAAGACATTATGCAAATTGAAGGAGAGAAAATACCTAAAACGAAAGTGATAGCAACTTATTTAAATGGTGAAAAAGTATATTAAAAATCAACCTATATTTGTAACAAATTAATTCATAGATGAAAAAGCATATTATATTCTTGTTATCAATTATCCTACTTACATCATGTATAAATGATACCGAAAGTTTTAAACCTCAAACAGAAGAAGATATTATCAAATATATTGAAGCTAATGATTTAAATGCAAATAGAAGCAATACTGGTTTGTATTATGTGATTTCTAAAGAAGGTTCTGGTGCTAGACCAAATAATAATTCTAATGTTACTGTGGCCTACAAAGGATATTTTTTAGATGGTAAAACTTTTGATGAAAGTAATTCTGATGGTATTTCTTTTGGTCTGAATCAAGTAATTTTAGGCTGGACAGAGGGAATTACTTATTTTAAAGAAGGCGGAGAAGGAAAATTACTTGTACCTTATAATTTAGGTTACGGTTTAAATGGTAGACCAGGAATTCCTGGTGGTGCAGTTTTAATTTTTGATATTAAATTGATAAGTGTAAATTAAAAAAAAAGCGAAACTTAAAAGTTTCGCTTTTTTTTATGATATAATTGGTGATATAAAGTCCTTAATTCCAGAGACACCATTTACACCTAAGTTTTTAATAAAAGCAGAACCTATAATAGCTCCGTTAGCATAATTACAAGCTGTATTAAATGTTTGTTTATCAGAAATACCAAAACCTACAATAAGTTTACTTTTCAAATTCATATTTTTTATTCTTTCGAAATAAGCTATTTGATTATTTGAAATTTCCCCTTTTGCCCCAGTAATAGAAGCAGAAGCAACGACATAAATAAAAGAATTTGTATAATTATCTATTTTATAAATTCTTTCTTCTGAAGTGTGTGGTGTTATTAAAAATACATTTGTAATTCCGTATTTATCAAATAAATCTTTGTAATGATTTTCATATTCTACCATAGGTAAATCTGGTAAAATAACCGTATTAATACCACAATCTATTACTTTCTGACAAAATTTATCTTCTCCATATTTTAACATCTGATTCAAATATCCCATTAAAACCAATGGAGTTTTGTTTGAATCTTTAATAGACATTAATTGATCAAAAACAATATCTAAATTAATTCCATTTGCTAAAGATTTCTGGCTACTATCTTGAATTGTTGGTCCGTCTGCAAGCGGATCTGAATATGGCAAACCAACCTCTATAAAATCTACACCGCTTTTTTCTAACTCAGAAATAACTTTAGTTGTATCATCTAATTTAGGATATCCACAGGTAAAATATATCGATAATAAATTATCTTTTTCTTCTAAAATACTTTCTAAACTTTTCATGCTAAAATTGGTTCTTTTTTACTTTCTAATTCTTGCTTCACTGCCGTCCATAAATTTATTCTTACCTGCAAAGCACTTTTTGCAATATCTAGAACTTCTTGCCATTTTACGTTATCATTTCCACATAATTCCTCAATCATTTGTAAAGACAACGGTCCGTGTTCATCACCATCTAACTCTATGTGTCTTTCTAAATAGTATGTAAAATTATCAAAATTAATATTTTCAAGAGGTTTCTACTACTATTTTAAGAAACATATCGGGTATAATGTCTTCTCTACCATAAGTAAAAGCTGCAGCAATTTTATGTGTTTGATTAGAGTTGATTGTATCAAAAGTAAAATTAACAAAATCTTTAACAGCTTCTGATATTGTAACTATTTCTATAGATTTTTTAACAGTTTTTCCTTCATTAATACTTTGTAAGAATTTTTCTATAAGAGAACTATCTGCTCCCATTTCTTCCATAGCATCAACATACATTTCAAAATGACTTTTAAAAACACCATCTTTATTTACATCACTTTCTTCTGCTAATGTGATTTCATTTATAAAACGAACAAGATTCGTATTCTTTTTTGGCAACCACGGTAAAGAGACAGAAGTTAAGTTAATTTGTAAAGCCTTTAAAAGCGACATAAAATCCCAAACAGCAAAAACATGACTTTCCATAAAAAACTTAATATCTTCTATAGAACTTAATGTTTTATATAAATCATGCTCTCTTAATTTTATTCTTAGAGGCAATAATTCTGTTTCTATAAACTTTAAATTAGAATTCATTATTCTTTTAAATGTTTTATATAAGTTTCTAAATCTTTGTCTCCTCGTCCAGATAAATTAATTACTACAACTTGATTTTCTTTAAAATCAAGTTTTGGTAAAACAGCCAAAGCATGTGCCGTTTCTAAAGCAGGAATAATCCCTTCAATTTTTGTTAATTCATATGCTGCTTCTAAAGCTTCTGCATCTGTAGCATTCATAAATTTAGCTCTTTTACTTTCATATAAAAAAGCATGCAATGGGCCAACACCAGGATAATCTAAACCTGCAGAAATCGAATATGGTTCTACAATTTGACCATAATCATCTTGCATTAAAATCGTTTTACTCCCGTGAATAATTCCTACTTCGCCTAATTGAGATGTAGCTGCACTTTCGCCGGAATTAACACCTAAACCAGCCGCTTCAACAGCAATTAATTCTACTTCGTGTTCATCCATATAATGGTAAAATGCTCCGGCAGCATTAGAACCTCCACCCACACAAGCAATAATTGTATCAGGATTTTCTTTACCTGTTTTCTCTTTTAACTGCCATTTCATTTCTTCAGAAATTACAGCTTGTAAACGTGCAACCATATCTGGATGTGGATGCGGACCAACCACAGATCCTATTAAATAAAATGTTTCTGGATTCTGAATCCAGTATCTTATTGCTTCATTTGTAGCATCTTTTAGCGTTTTACTTCCGCTAGTTGCTGCCACAACTTTAGCGCCTAACATTTTCATTCTAGCAACATTTGGCGCTTGCCTTTCAATGTCTTTTTCTCCCATAAAAACTGTACAATCTAAGCCCATTAAAGCACAAACAGTTGCCGTTGCAACACCATGTTGTCCTGCACCCGTTTCTGCAATAATTTTAGTTTTACCTAGTTTTTGTGCAATTAAAATTTGACCAATTGTATTGTTTACTTTATGAGCTCCTGTATGATTTAAATCTTCTCTTTTTAAATAAATGTGGGCTGCATATTTTTCTGATAAACGCTTAGCATAATACAAAGGTGTTGGTCTACCAACATAATCTTTAAGCAAAGATTTATATTCATCTTGAAATTCTTTAGATTCGATAATTTGAATATAATTATCTTCTAATTCCTTTACATTAGGATACAACAATTCTGGTATAAATGCACCTCCAAATTGTCCAAAATATCCGTTTTTATCTGGTTGAAACTTTGATTTCATATTATATTTTGTTCTTGAAGTTTTTAACTTCATTAATATTTTTTAATCCTGGTTCTAATTCAAATTTACTATTTACATCTAAAGCATAAATAGGTAAATTAGACTTTGCTATTATTTGTACTTGTTCTAAATCACTTAAACCTATACCACCACTTAAAAAGAAAGGTTTATCAAAAGGGTATTTTTCTAAAACAGACCAATCAAATTTGGTTCCATTACCTCCTCTTTCTTTTCCTTTAGTATCAAATAAAAAGAAATCTACAACGTTTAAATATGGTTTTAAAATATCAAAATCAAATGTGTCCTTAATACCAAAAACTTTTATAATTTCAACTTCGTTTTTAGAAATATAATGCTGATTTTTTTTCTTCTTAATCTGCTTATTTTCTTCAATAAACAATGCTCTTCTTTCTGATAATTGTTTTTTTAATTCGTTGATATAATCTACAGATTCATCGCCGTGTAATTGAATTGCGTCTAATTGGTATTCTTCTACCAAAGAAATTACAATTTCTGTGTATTCATTTACAAAAACACCAGTTTTTTTTATCGAATTAGAAAATTCTGGAATAATACCTTCAAAATTTCTTTTTGATTTTTCATAGAAAATAAAACCCATGTAATCTGGATTTACATCAGCTAATTGCTGAATGTTTTCTGTAAACTTCATTCCACAAACTTTCAGTTTCATACCTATCTTATTTGACTAATAAATTCTTGACAAGCTTCTCCTGGATTTTCAGTTTTCATGAAGTTTTCTCCAATCAAAAAACCTTGAAAACCAAATTCTTTTAATCCTGTAATAATCTTTGGATCAGAAATCCCACTTTCTGAAACTTTTAAACAAGTATCTGGTATTTGACTAGAAAGTTTAATAGAATGATCTAAATCTACTTCAAACGTCTTTAAATTTCTGTTATTAATACCTATAATTTTATTGTCTAAATCGTTAATTTTATCTAAATCTTCTTGCGTATGCACCTCATATAAAACTTCCAAACCCAAATCTGTTGCTAGGTTTCCGTAGTTTTTTAATTCTGTAGCGGTTAAACAAGAAGCTATTAAAAGAATTACATCTGCACCAATTGCTTTTGCTTCTACAATTTGAAAACCATCAACAATAAAATCTTTTCTAAGAATAGGTTTTTGCTGATTGATTACTCTTGCTTCCATCAAATCTGCCATAGAACCTCCAAAAAAAGAAGTATCTGTTAAAATAGATTGTGCCGCAACATTTGCATCTAAATACCCATTAGTAACCTCTGCAATTGTAGCTTTATCGTTAATGATTCCTTTTGATGGAGATTGACGTTTGAACTCTGCAATAATACCTGAAGAACCAACCTCTAATAACGATTTTTTTAATGAAAAAACTGTTCTACCAAAATTAGGACTTTCTACTAATTTCTTTACAGGAATTTCTGCTTTAATTTTAGCTATTTCCTTCTTTTTAAATGCTATTATTTTATCTAAAATTGTCATATTTGTAATTATGAATTCTAAATTAAGAATTATGAATTTGTATTTCTAATTGTTTTTTGAATACTTCCGATTATTTTTAAAATTTCTTCAATATCCTTTAATAATGATTCTGATTCTTGTTGTTTTAAAATCTGTATCTTTTAATAAACGATCCAATAATGAGATTCTCTTGCTTCTTTATAAGCTATTGTTAATTTAGCAAAAAAGTCTTTTCTACTCTGGCCTCCAATTGCTTCTTCTATATTAGCACCAATTGACGTTCCTGAACGTAACAACTGTTTACTTAACACAAACTCTTTTTTCTCTTGTGATAAATGTTTGTATAGTTTAATAATTCTTACTGCGAAATTATAGCTTTTAGTTTGAATTATGTTGTCCTTTTTCATAAGTCGTAATTTCGAATTCGTAATTATTAATTACTTTTTTAAATTATTTCTATACCTCAGAAAAAAATAAACAATTAATCCGACGATTAATCCAACAGCTGCTTGCTTAAATAATTCTTTTGTTTGAATACCTATTGCCAAACCAATAAATAAAAATCCAGGTACAACTAAAAATAAATTTTTTTTCTTTTTTGCCATTATTTTTGTTAAAATAGAAATGCTAAATACTAATTAATTTTTCTAATGTTTCTTTTGCTTTAAAACCAAATAATGATTGTTTAGCTTCTTCAAAAGCTGTTTCAAATGGTTTAGTTTCATCTACAATTGTTAATGCAAATGCTGCGTTTGTTAAGACAACGTTATTTTGAGATTCAGTTCCGTTTCCTTCTAGAATCGTTTTAAAAATCTTAGCTGCATCGGCCACAGAATTTCCGCCAAATATTTCTGATTGTTGTATTCTTTTCTGACCCAAATCTTCTGGATTAATCAATTGCTCTCCATTTTTTGTAAACAACTTAAATCCGCTTGTTAGCGAAATTTCATCATAACCATCAAGCGCATGAATAATACCGTAATTAATATTTTCTTCTTGTAAAATATAATTATACAACCTTGCTACTTCTAAATTAAAAGTACCCAACATATGATTTTTAGGCGAACTCGGATTTACCAAAGGCCCTAACATATTAAAAAAAGTTTTTAATTTTAATGCCTTTCTTGTTGGTCCAACAGCTTTCATTGCAGGATGAAATTTAGGTGCATGTAAAAAACAAATATTCGCTTTTTCTAAATGTTCTTTTAAAACATTTTCATCATTTGTAAAATTATAGCCAAAACTCTCTAACATATCTGAAGAACCTGATTGAGAAGAAACCGAATAATTACCGTGTTTTGCTACTTTTTGTCCTGTACCTGCAACTATAAAAGAGGTTAATGTAGAGATGTTAAATGTATCTTTTCCATCTCCGCCTGTACCAACAATATCAATCGTATTATAATCAGAAAAATCTACTTTGATAGCCAATTCTTTTAACGCATCTCTAAAACCTGCCAATTCATCAACAGTGATTGGACGCATCATAAAAACCGTCATAAAAGATGCTAAATGTGCATCATTGTATTTTTCAGCGGCAATATCTTTTAAGATTTGTTTTGCTTCTGATTTTGACAGTCTTTCGTGATTGTATAATTTATTTAAGATTGCTTTCATTACGAATTTGCATTGATAAAATTAGTAACCAACTGCTCGCCTACATCTGTTAAAATAGATTCTGGATGAAATTGAACCGCAGATATAGGATATACAACATGCTCAATTGCCTGTATTAATCCGTCTTCGTCTCTAGCAGTTACTTTTAATTCTTCCGGAAAACCTTCATCTGTAGCTGCCCAAGAATGGTAGCGCGCTGCTAAAAATGTTTCTGACACATCTTTAAAAATAGTCGCATTTTTATCGGTAACTTTCATTTCAGTTGCTACACCATGAAAAACATCATTTAGGTTTATAATTTTACCCCCAAAAACTTCTGTTATTGCTTGTAAACCTAAACAAACTCCAAAAATTGGTTTTACACCAGCATATG